>CAZGPO010000026.1:0-16284 GCA_964527745.1 uncultured Dechloromonas sp. | reverse complement strand
CAGGAAGCCGCCAACAAGCGCCGCGTCGGCCTCGGCTACACTGGCCTTGGCGATGCGCTGGCGATGCTGCGCCTGCGCTACGACAAGCCGGAAGCGCGCGCCATGGCAACCCGCATCACCGAGTACATGCGCGATGCGTCCTACCTGTATTCGGTCGAGATGGCCAAGGAACGTGGTGCCTTCCCGCTGTTCAACGCCGAACTCTATCTTTCCGGCGGCAATTTCGCCTCGCGCCTGCCCAATGAGGTCAAGGCCGAAATCCGCAAGCACGGCCTGCGCAATTCGCACCTGCTGTCGATCGCGCCGACCGGCACCATTTCGCTGGCCTTCGCCGACAACGCATCGAACGGCATCGAACCGCCCTTCTCGTGGACCTACAGCCGCAAGAAGCGCATGCAGGACGGTACGCTGAAGGAATACTCGGTCGAGGACTACGCCTGGCGCCTGTACAAGCACATGGGCGGCGACGTCACCAAGTTGCCTGACTACTTCGTCACGGCGCTCGAAATTTCGGCGCAGGCGCACAAGGACATGGTCGCCGCAGTCGCGCCATACATTGACACGTCGATTTCCAAAACAGTCAATGTGCCGGCGGATTACCCGTACGAGGAATTCCAGGACCTCTACATGAGCGCCTGGAAATCCGGCCTCAAGGGCCTGGCGACCTACCGCCCGAACAGCGTTCTCGGCTCGGTGCTCTCGGTCGAACCGGCCAAGGCCGAAACCGCCACGGTCGACGTCAAATCTCCGCAGGATTTTGTCTCCGACGCCAACCGCCGCCTGTCGATCAAGGACCTGCCCGCCCCGGTACTGTCCAGCCTGCGCTGGCCGAACCGCCCCAACCTGCCGGAAGGCAACCTGTGCTGGACCTACATGCTCGACTCGCCAATCGGCAAGTTCGCGCTTTTCGTCGGCCACGTCGAACCGGAAGGCCACGCCTGGCCGTTCGAGGTCTGGGTCAATGGCCCGGCCGAACCGCGCGGTCTCGGTGCGGTCGCCAAGACGCTGTCGATGGACATGCGCGCCAAAGATCACGACTGGCTGGAAATGAAGCTCGACGCGCTGGCCAAGACTCCCGGCGATTCCTTCGAAATGCCGATGCCGCCGCATGGCGAGCGCAAGCGCGTTCCGTCTGTCGTTTCCGCGATGGCGCAGATCATCCGCTTCCGCGTCGAACAACTCGGCGCCCTCGATCACGAAGGCCCGACCCCGGTCAAGGATGCACTGTTCAGCAACAAGGAACCGAAAACCGGCACCGACGGCACGCTGTCCTGGACGGTGGACGTGAATAATCCATCGACCGGCGAGGAATTCGTTCTCGGCCTCAAGGAAATCACCCTGCCCGACGGCGTCACCCGCCCCTACTCGATGTGGCTGTCCGGCAACTACCCGCGCGCCCTCGACGGCCTGTCCAAGCTGCTGTCGCTCGACATGCGCGTCCTCGATCCGGCGTGGATCGGCATGAAGCTGCGCAAGCTGCTCGACTACCCGGAACCGCTCGGCGACTTCATGGCCTTCATCCCCGGCTCGCGCAAGCAGCAGACCTATCCGTCGACCGTCGCTTACATCGCCAACCTGATCATTCATCGCTACGCGATGCTCGGCGTCCTCGACGAAAGCGGTTTCCCGCTGCAGCAGATGGGGATACTGAAGGCACCGGAAGATGCCAGCAATTCCGTGCATCCGACGCAGGGCAAGCTGTGCAGCGAATGCGGCAACTACACCATGATCCGCAAGGATGGCTGTGATTTCTGTACGGCCTGCGGCGCGGTGGGGACCTGCGGCTGATAGCGCCACGCTTCAGGCAAAACGCCCCGGTATTTCCGGGGCGTTTTTGTTTGCTGTATCAGAACTTCGATAGCGGGCACCTGTCTCAACAGGAGGGCAATAGACAAGGCCGGACAATCCGGCCATCGACTATTGTGCCAGCGCTTCGGGACCGCCGCCGGCCTGTCCGAGGTCCCTGTCGTTATGAGGAGATCGATCATGGGGACTTACATCGCACTGATGAACTACACGGATCAGGGAATCCGCAACGTCAAGGACTCCACGAAACGCGCGGACGCCGCCAAGGAGGCGGCAAAGAAGTTCGGCGCCAGCATGTCGCAGATCTACTGGACGCTCGGCCAATATGATCTGGTTGCAGTGATCGAAGCACCGAATGACGAGGCAGCAACCGCATTCTCGCTGGCAATCGGCTCCGCCGGCAATATTCGCGGACAGACTCTGAAAGCCTTTTCCGGGGACGAAATGAACGGAATTCTTGGCAAGATGGCCTAGGCACCATCCCCGCTACCCTGCCGTCGAGCCGAGCGACACCGGCAAGCGTTGAAGGCACATATTCTGAAAGGCACGTCTGCCACGTCTGAAATCCGGCTGGTGGTCGGTTGCAGTCCCACGCCGCTGCTCAAAAATCAAATTTACCCCGATTCCTGTGGTCGACCGCAGGAATCGGCACATTTCATTCAGGGCTTGTCGAGCCAGAACAGCGCAGTGATGGTCTTGGCGTCGGTTATCCTGCCGTCCCAGACGGCGGCCTTGGCATCCGCTGGCGCCATTTCAATGACTTCGAGGAACTCGTTGTGGTCGAGCTGTTTCTCTCCGGCAAGGTGCAGGCCGCGGGCGGCGAAGATTTCGATGCGCTCGTCGGAGTAGCCGATGCACGGGTGCATGACGCCGATGTATTCCCATTCGCTGGCCACATAGCCGGTTTCTTCGAGCAGTTCGCGGCGCGCGGTGTCGAGGATGGCCTCACCCGGGTCGATCTTGCCGGCCGGCAATTCGAGGAATACGCGGCGCAAGGGATAGCGGAACTGGCGCTCGAAGAGCAGCTTGCCGTTGTCGAGAAAGGCGAGAACAACCACCGCGCCCGGATGCACGATGTACTCACGCAGCGATTCCTTGCCATTTGGCAGGCGCACGCGGTCCTTGCGGACTTTCAGCAGGGCGCCGTCGAATACCGACTCGGATTCGATTTCGGATTCGACGAGGTGGCTATCATGGCTCATTTCAAACTCCGGAATTGAAAACGCCCCGGCAACGGGGCGTCTGGTCAATCATCCTCGGTTGCGCTCAAAGCGAACGGAGAAGCGCGTAGGCGCACAGCGACATGATGACCTGCGGGAAGATCCCGAGAAGGGCCACGGCGAGGCCGTTTGCCGACATCAGGATGCGCATGTCGGTGCTTGCCGCCAGCGGCGTGTCGTCGCTCGGCTGATCGAAATACATGACCTTGACCACCCGCAGGTAGTAGAAGGCACCGATCAGCGAGAAGAGCACGGCGACGACCGCTAGCCAGATGTGACCGGCAGCGACGACGGCTTGCAGAACCGAGAATTTGGCAAAGAAGCCGATGAAGAACGGGATGCCGGCCATCGAGAACATCAGCATCAGCATGATGCCGGCGAACCACGGGTTGCGCTTGTTGAGGCCCTTGAAATCCTCGATGTTGTCGGCTTCAAAACCGGGGCGCGCCATGAGCAGGATCATGCCGAAGGAACCGACCGACATGATCACGTAGGCGACGACATAGAACATCGCCGAGCTGTAGGCATTGAGCGCGAAGCGGGCATCCCCGCTGATGACGCCGGTGGTGATGCCGAGCAGCATGAAGCCCATGTGCGAGATCGCCGAATAGGCCAGCATGCGTTTGAGGTTGGTCTGGGCGATGGCGGCAAGGTTGCCGATCGCCATCGACAGGACCGAGAGGATGATCAGCATGTTCTGCCAGTCCTCGGCCATCGTGATCATGCCATTGACCAGCAGGCGCATGACGATCGCGAAAGCGGCCAGCTTCGGCGCCGATCCGATGAACATCGTCACCGCGGTCGGGGCACCATGATAGACGTCGGGAATCCACATGTGGAACGGCACGACGCCCAGTTTGAAGGCAAGCCCGGAGACCAGGAAGACCAGGCCGAAGGTCAGCAGGGTCTTGTTGACGCCGCCGCCGTAGAGGCGTTCGGCAATGCCGGTGATTTCGAGGGTACCGGTGGCACCGTAGATCATCGACATGCCGTAGAGCAGCATGCCCGAGGCCAGGGCACCGAGAACGAAATATTTCATCGCGGCTTCGGTCGAGATGGACGATTCGCGATTCATCGCAACCATCGCATAGAGCGAGAGCGACAGCAGTTCGAGACCGAGATAGATGGTGACGAAGTTGTTGGCAGAAATCATCACCATCATGCCGAGCGTCGCAAACAGTGCCAGCACGTAGTATTCGCCCTTGTTCATCACTTCCCGGTCGAGCAGGTAGCCGCGCGAGTAGAACAGCACGACCATCACCGTCAGATACAGGAAGACCTTGAGCAGGTCGCCCATCAGGTCGTCGACGTACATGTGGCTGAAGGTGTAGACCACGTCCCCGGTGCTGGTGAATAACTGGATCGCCAGCAGACCGAGCAGCGTGCATTGGGTCAGCACGAAGGTCACGGTACGCCGACTGTCCTTGACGATCAGGTCGATCAGCAGGATGGCCAGCGCCATGAACGCCAGGAACAGTTCCGGGGCGGCTGGCAGGAGGTCGGGGGTAACGAAATTCTCGAACATGTCGGCTACCGATTATTGAATCTTGCTGGTGGCAACGTGGCGCAACAGATCGTTGACCGAGGCGTGCATGACTTCAGTGAACATTTGCGGGTACAAACCCATCCACAGCGTACAGATCGCCAGCACGCCAAGGATCGCGAACTCGCGCTTGTTGATGTCGGACAGTTCGGCCACATGATGATTGGCGACGTCGCCGAAGATCACCCGCTTGTACATCCACAACGTGTAGGCGGCGCCGATGACCATCGAGGAGGCAGCCGCGAAGGCGACCCAGAAATTGAACTTGACGGCACCGAGGATGACCATGAATTCGCCGACGAAGCCGGAAGTGGCCGGCAGTCCGGCGTTGGCCATCGAGAACAGCATGAACAGCGCGGCGAACTTGGGCATGGTGTTGACCACACCGCCATAATCGGCGATCTGCCGGCTGTGCACGCGATCGTACATGACGCCAATGCAGAAGAACATGGCACCCGAAACGAAACCGTGCGAAACCATCTGGACCAGCGCCCCCTCGATCCCCATGGCGCTGAACATGAAGAAACCCAGCGTGACGAAACCCATGTGGGCAATCGACGAGTAGGCGACCAGTTTCTTCATGTCGGACTGCACCAGCGCGACGAAGCCGATGTAGACCACGGCGATCAGCGACAAGGCGACGACCAGGCTCGAAAGTTCATGCGAGGCATCCGGCGCGATCGGCAGCGAGAAACGCAGGAAACCGTAGGCGCCAAGCTTCAGGGCGATTGCCGCCAGCACGATCGAGCCGCCGGTCGGCGCCTCGACGTGCGCATCCGGCAACCAGGTATGCACCGGCCACATCGGCACCTTGACCGCGAAAGCGATCAGGAATGCCAGGAACAGCCAAATCTGCGCATTGAGCGAGAGCGGCAGCGCGTGCCAGTCGAGAATCGAGAAACTGCCGCCCGACTGGACGAAGAGATAGATTAGCGCCAGCAGGAAGAGCAGCGAACCGAACAGCGTGTAGAGGAAGAATTTGAAGGCTGCATAGACGCGATTGGGGCCGCCCCAGACGCCGATGATCAGGTACAGCGGAATCAGCGATGCCTCGAAGAAGACGTAGAACAGCACACCATCGAGCGAAGTGAAAATGCCGTTCATCAGTCCGGACATGATCAGGAAGGCGGCGTTGTACTGGGCAACCTTCTCCTTGATGACTTCCCAGCCGGCGGCGACGACGATGATCGTGACGAAGGCGTTGAGCACGACGAAGAGCATCGAAATGCCATCGACGCCCAGGTGATAGTTGATGTTGAAGCGGGGAATCCAGTTCTTCAGTTCGACAAATTGCATGCCGCCGTTGGCGACATCGAAGCCAATCCACAGCGGGATGGTCACCAGAAATGAGGCGATTGCGCCAAACAGCGCGAGCATCCTGGCCAGCGGCGCATTGCGGTCGGATCCGGTGGCCAGCACGACCAGCCCGGAAACGATCGGCAGCCAGACAGCGAGAGATAGCAGCGGGTAATTCGACATGTTATTCCTTGCTTTTCGGCGAACTATTCACGCCAGCGCAAAATTCATATTTCATGGTGTTAGGCACGGTTGAGCCACAGTGTCATCAACACGAAAAGCCCGATGATCATGGTAAAAGCGTAGTGATAGACGTATCCGGTCTGGAACAGGCGGGTCACCGACGCGACCCAGCCGACCAGTTTCGCGGAGCCATTGACGACCATGCCGTCGATCACGCCGACATCGCCGCCGCGCCACAGAACCTTGCCGAGCAAACGGGCGCCGCCGGCGAAGACGACCTCGTTGAATTTGTCGAAGTAATACTTGTTTTCCAGCAGCGTATGGATCGCCGAGAAGCGGCGCTGGATCGCCGCTGGAATGTCCGGACGCTTCATGTAGAAGAACCACGAGAGGACCACGCCGCCCAGAGCCAGGAAGAACGGCAGGGTGGTCAACGCGTGGATGCCCATCGCCGCAGCTCCGTGGAATTCCTCGGCCAGATGCTCCATCGCCGGGTGGGCATGAAGATCGATGTAGATCACATCCTTGAAGAAGTCGCCGAAAACCATCGGCCCGATGGCGATATAACCGATGATCACGGACGGAATGGCCAGCAGCACCAGTGGCAAAGTCACCACCCACGGTGTCTCGTGCGGCTTTTGCCCCGGCGCCAGACCGTGATGATGGTCGTGGCTCGTCTCTTCGTCGTCATGATCACCTTGATGGTCATGGTGATCACCGTGCCCGGCCTTGCCGAACCGCTCCTCGCCATGGAAGACCAGGAAATACATGCGGAAGGAGTAGAAGGCGGTCACGAAGACGCCGGCCAGCACGGAGAAATAAGCAAACCCTGCCCCCGGGATATGCGACATCCCGACGGCCTCGATGATCGAATCCTTGGAATAGAAACCAGACAGGAATGGGGTGCCGATCAGCGCCAGAGAACCGACCAGCGAAGTGATCCAGGTGATCGGCATGTATTTGCGCAGACCGCCCATGTTGCGGATGTCCTGATCGTGGTGCATGCCAATGATCACCGAACCGGCGGCAAGGAACAACAGGGCCTTGAAGAAGGCATGGGTCATCAGGTGGAAGATCGCTACCGAATAAGCCGAGGCGCCCAGCGCAACCGTCATGTAGCCGAGCTGCGACAGCGTGGAATAGGCAACGACGCGCTTGATGTCGTTCTGGATGATGCCGAGGAAGCCCATGAACAGCGCCGTGATGGCACCGATAACGATGACGAAGGACAGTGCGGTGGTCGACAACTCGAACAACGGCGACATCCGGGCGACCATGAAGATGCCGGCGGTGACCATGGTCGCGGCATGGATCAGCGCGGAGATCGGGGTCGGGCCTTCCATCGAATCGGGCAGCCAGACATGCAGCGGCACCTGCGCCGACTTGCCCATGGCGCCGATGAACAGGCAGATGCAGGTCAGCGTCATCAGCGACACGGTCGCCCATTCGCGGTCGGCGAACAACGAAACCGTCGTATTGGCGAAGTCCGGTGCCTGCTTGAACACCGTTGCGTAATCGAGCGTGCCAAAGTGTGCGAGTACCAGACCAATGCCGAGGATGAAGCCGAAGTCGCCGACGCGATTGACCAGGAAGGCCTTCATGTTGGCGAAGATGGCCGTCGGCCTGGTGTACCAGAAGCCGATCAGCAGATAGGAAACGAGACCGACCGCCTCCCAGCCGAAAAAGAGCTGCATGAAGTTGTTGCTCATGACGAGCATCAGCATCGAGAAGGTGAACAGCGAGATGTAGCTGAAGAAGCGGTTATATCCGGGGTCTTCCTGCATGTAACCGATCGTGTAGATGTGCACCATCAGCGACACGAAGGTGACGACCAGCATCATCGTGGTGGTCAACGAGTCGATCAGGAAGCCTACTTCGAACCTGTAGTCGCCACTGGTCAGCCAGGTATAGACCGGGCCGTTGAAGACGTGACCCGCCTGCACATCGCGGAAGATGACCACCGAGGCGATGAAGGCGATCGCGACGCCGGCGATGGTCGCCGTGTGCGCCACCCAGCGCGGAATCACCCGGCAAAAAAGACCGGCGATCATGGCGCCGACCAGCGGGGCCAGAGGAACCAGAAGGTAGAGCTTTTGCATTTCCATGTTTAACCCTTCAGGCCGTCCAGGTCATCCACATGGATGCTCTTGAGGTTGCGGAACAGAACGATCAGGATCGCCAGACCGATTGCCGACTCGGCCGCGGCCACGGTCAGGATGAAGAAGACGAATATCTGCCCGGACAGATCACCCAGAAAATGCGAAAAAGCCACGAAATTCATGTTGACCGCAAGGAGCATCAGTTCGATGGCCATCAGCAGGACGATTAGGTTTTTCCGGTTGAGGAAGATGCCGACGATGCTGATTGCGAACAGCATCGCGCCCAGAATCAGGAAATGCGAAAGGGAGAGAGTAAGCATTGGCGCCCCGGGTTCAGTCTTTTTCCACAGGCATCTGCAGCACGCGGACACGATCCTTCGCCTTGACGAAGACCTGCTGGTTCGGATTGATGTATTTCGAAGGCTTCGGACCGCGGTGGGTCAGCACGATCGCGGCGATCATGCCGACGAGCAGCACGATGGAAGCCAGTTCGAATGGATAGACGAAATCGGTAAACATCAGCACACCGATACTCTTCGTATTGGAAACACCGGGCGCCACCATGGCCTGCGCCGCCGGAATCTGGAAGTACTTGCTCCCAAGGACGAGACCCATTTCCATGATCATCAGGATGCCGAGCATGGCGCCCAGTGGCAGGTAATTCCAGAAACCCTGACGAACCCGGTCGATATTGATGTCGAGCATCATCACGACGAACAAAAAGAGCACCATGACCGCACCGACATAGACCAGAATGATCGCAATGGCTAGAAACTCGGCCTGTAGCAGCGCCCAGATGCCGCCGGTGGTGAAGAAGGCGAGGATCAGGTGGAGGACGGCGTGCACGGGATTGCGCGCGGTAATGACGCGCAGGCCTGCATAGATCAGGATTGACGACAGGAAGTAGAAAACGAAGGTTTGAAAATCCATCACGCGTGCCCGTTAGCGGTAGGTTGCATCTTGTTGGCGATCGGCGGCGATCTGCGCCTCGTAGCGATCCCCGTTGGCCAGCAACATCGGCTTGGTGTAGTAGAGATCGCCCCGGCGTTCGCCGTGATATTCGAATATGCGCGTCTCGACGACGGCATCGACCGGACAGGCTTCCTCGCAGAAACCGCAGAAAATGCACTTGGTGAGGTCAATGTCGTAGCGCGTCGTGCGCCGCGAGCCGTCATCACGCGGTTCAGCCTCGATGGTGATCGCCATGGCTGGGCAGATCGCTTCACACAGCTTGCAGGCAATGCAGCGCTCCTCACCGTTTGGATAGCGACGCAGCGCATGCAGGCCACGGAAACGAGCGCTCTGCGGAGTCTTTTCTTCGGGGTACTGGACTGTGATCTTGCGCGCAAAGAAATACTTGCCGGTGACCGACATGCCTTTCAGCAACTCCTTGAGGAGCAGGCTGTTGAAGACTTCCTTCATCGAACCCATCAATCTCTCCTCATTTCCAGATACTCAGCGGTGACATCATCCATAGCCCGACGACCACCAGCCAGACCAGGCAGAGCGGCAGGAACACTTTCCAGCCCAGGCGCATCAGCTGGTCGAAACGGTAACGCGGAAAGGTTGCGCGGAACCAGAGGAACAGCAGCAGGACGAAAGCCATCTTGGCGAACAGCCAGAGCGGCCCGTCCGGCAGGAAGCCAATCGGCGAGAGCCAGCCGCCGAGGAACAGAATCGAGGTCAGCGCGGCGACCAGAATCATGTTCGCGTATTCGGCAAGGAAGAAGACCGCGAAGGCCATGCCCGAATATTCGACATGGAAGCCGGCGACGATTTCCGATTCCCCTTCCGCGACGTCGAACGGCGCCCGGTTGAGTTCCGCCGTCCCCGAAATCAGATAGACGACGAACATCGGCAGCAACGGCAGCCAGTTCCACGACAGGAAATTCAGGCCGTAGCCGGCAAAGCGCCCGTGGCTCTGCCCGTGGACGATGTCGACCAGATTCAGACTGTTCGACACCATCAGCACACAGATCAACGAGAAGCCCATGGCAATTTCGTAGGACACCATCTGGGCAGCCGCACGCATCGCGCCGAGGAAGGCGTATTTTGAGTTGGACGCCCAGCCCGAGAGAATAATGCCGTACACGCCCATCGACGTGATGGCCATGATGTAGAGCAGGCTGGCATCGATGTTGGCCAGAACCAGCGTATCGCTGAACGGCACCACCGCCCAGGCGGCGAGCGCGGGGCCAAATGCCAGCATCGGGGCAATCAAAAAGATGCCCTTGTTGGCGCCACTTGGAACGATGACTTCCTTGAGCAACAGCTTGAGGCCATCGGCAATCGGCTGGATCAAGCCCCATGGGCCAACCCGGTTGGGACCGATACGAACTTGCATGTAGCCGATCACCTTGCGCTCGAACCACGTCAGATAGGCGACCCCGAGCAATAGCGGTGCAACGATCGCGACAATCTTGATCAGTGTCCAAACTGCCGGCCAGACCCCGCCGAACACGCCTTGTCCTAAACTCATCAGTGCGTCCATTTATGCACGCTCCACGGAAATCGGGCCAAACATGGCGCCCAGTGCCGCCGTACTGTCATGGGCCGCGGCAACACGGACACAGCCGACCGGCACGCCGGCATCGGCTTGTGCCTCCAGAACCGCCTCACCCTGCCCCTGCTTCACGCGGACAGTCTGGCCGGACTCGACACCGAGCAGAGCCAATGTCTGCGCGCAGATCCGCGCCGTTGGCGCAAAAGAATCGGCAGTCTGCTGCAAGGCTGGCGCGCGACGGGCTAGCGGATCGGCAAAATTGATCGGCACATCGGCGATACGCTGCAACTGTGTCGATACTGCCGGGAGAGAAATCGCAACGCCATTCAGCGCGTTATCGAGTCCGGAGACAAATTCAGTTCCCTTGCCCAGCACTTCATCGCGGACAGCTTCACTTGATTCGTAATCGAACCCTTCGAGGTTCAGCACATTGCCGAGCACGCGCAACACTTTCCACGCTGGCCGCGCATCACCACGTGGTTTGACGACGCCGTTGAAGCTCTGGACGCGGCCTTCGATGTTGACAAAGGAGCCTGACGTTTCGGTAAAGGGCGCGATGGGCAACATCACATCGGCGTAGTCGAGGGCCGGCGCATGCTTGAAGGACGACATGTAAACCACCAGGCTGGCCTGCTTCAGCGCGCCAACGGCGGTTTGTGGATTGCCGCAATCGAACTCGGGCTCGATGCCCATCAAGACATAAGCCTTGCGCGGCTGCTCGAACATCTGGCGAGCGTTGGCACCGGCAGTCAGGGGCCCGACAACAGCATGACCGCCGACCACATTGGCCGCTTCGCCGAGGAAGCCGACCGTGGCATTGGTCATTTTTCCGAGATCGAGCGCCAGCGCGTGGATCGCCGTGGCATCGTCAGACTGCGTGGCGACGTTGCCAAGGAAGATGGCGCGTTTTTCGCCATCAAGCAGGCTCTGCGCAATCCTGTTGCTGACCTCGTCGGCAGCGACATCATCGAGACCGGCCGGGGGGGCGATACCCTTCAACTCGGCAGCTGCCTTGACGACAGATGCAAGGGCGCGAGCCAGTTGCGACGGTGCCACCGAGAAACTGGCATGCAGATCGATCAACTGGTCGTCGGTGGTGACCGACAACAGGCTGACCTTGGTATATTTCTTCGCAGCCACGCGTAGACGCTGGGCGATCAGCGGGTGATCCTTGCGCAGGAAAGAGCCAACCACCAGCGCCGCATCGAGATCGGCGATTTCGGACAGACGAAGCCCCAGCCATGGAGTGCCGGCGCGCTTCGAATCGGCAGCGAAATCGCTCTGGCGCGGACGGAAATCGACATTCCCGCTACCGAGACCTTTCACGACCTTGGCCAGCAAAGCCAGTTCCTCGACCGTCGACCATGGCGCGGCAAGCGCCGCCAGCGCATCGCCACCATGCTCGCGGGCGACATCCTTGAGGCCGTGCGCGACATAGTCAAGCGCCACGTTCCAGTCGACTTCGCGCCACTGGCCACCCTGCTTGACCATCGGCTTGGTCAGGCGCTCGTCCGAATTGAGCGCCTGGTATGAAAAACGCTCCTTGTCGGAAATCCAGCATTCATTGACGGCTTCGTTCTCGCGCGGCAGTACACGCATCACCGTGTCGTGCTTGACCTGAACGACCAGATTGGCGCCGACCGAATCGTGCGGGCTGATCGACTTGCGGCGCTGCAGTTCCCAGGAGCGCGCGGTGTAACGGAAAGGCTTGGAGGTCAGGGCACCGACCGGGCAGAGGTCGATCATATTTCCCGACAATTCCGAGTCGACCGTGCGCCCCAGGAAAGTCGTGATCTCGGAATGCATGTTGCGGTTGGCCATGCCGAGTTCCATGATGCCGCCGATTTCCTGGCCGAAGCGGACACAGCGCGTACAGTGAATGCAGCGGCTCATTTCCTCCATCGAAATCAGCGGGCCGACACTCTTGTGGAAGACGACATGTTTCTCTTCGGTATAGCGGCTCTTCATCGGTCCGTAGCCGACCGACATGTCCTGCAACTGGCACTCGCCGCCCTGGTCGCAGATCGGGCAATCCAGCGGGTGGTTGATCAGCAGGAATTCCATCACCCCCTTCTGTGCCTTGACGGCCAGTTCGGAGTGGGTGAATACCTTCATGCCATTGGTCACCGGCGTCGCGCATGCGGGCAGGGGTTTCGGCGCCTTTTCCACCTGCACGAGACACATGCGGCAGTTGGCGGCGATCGAAAGTTTCTTGTGGTAGCAGAAATGCGGAATATAAACGCCAACCTGCTGCGCGGCATCCATCACCGTGCTGCCGTCGGGTACTTGCGCCTTCTTGCCGTCGATTTCGATTTCTAGCATGTCGCTGCCTTGTAGCCAGTTCTTTCGTATCTGTCGCTGGTGGGGTTTCTCAAGCCGGAGCCTTGTGGAAACCGCTGCCCGCCCACTGCACATCCCGAGGGACGAGGCAGGTCTTGTGTTCGATGTGGTACTCGAATTCGCTGCCGAAATGCTTGAGGAAGCTCTGCACCGGCAAGGCTGCGGCATCGCCGAGTGCGCAGATGGTGCGCCCCATGATGTTACCGAGCACGCTGTTCAGCAGATCCAGGTCTTCCGGCGTGCCCAAACCGTTTTCTATGCGATGCACGACCTTGTACATCCAGGCTGTGCCTTCACGGCACGGTGTGCATTGACCGCAGGATTCCTCGTAATAAAAGAAGGACAGGCGCTCAAGCGCCTTGACCATGCATACCGTCTCGTCCATGACGATCACCGCCCCTGAGCCGAGCATGGAACCGGCCTTGCTGATGCCGTCGTAATCCATGGTGGTATCCATCATCACCTCACCGGGGATCACCGGCGCCGAAGAACCGCCCGGAATGACCGCCTTGAGCTGGCGCCCACCGCGCATGCCGCCGCACATTTCGAGCAGCGTGGCGAACGGTGTGCCGAGCGGGATTTCGTAATTGCCCGGACGATTGACATGGCCGGAAACCGAGAACAGCTTGGTGCCGCCGTTGTTCGGCTTGCCCAGATTGAGGAACTCTTCGCCACCCATTTTCAGGATGAAGGGAATGGACGCGAAGGTTTCAGTATTGTTAATCGTCGTCGGCTTGCCATAGAGGCCGAAAGATGCCGGGAACGGCGGCTTGAAGCGCGGCTGGCCCTTCTTGCCCTCGATCGATTCGAGCAAGGCGGTTTCCTCGCCGCAGATGTAGGCGCCGTAACCGTGATGGGCGAACAGTTCGAAATTGAATCCCGAGCCGAGAATGTTCTGGCCGATGAAACCTGCTGCCTGCGCTTCGTCGAGTGCTTCCTCAAAGCGCTTGTAGAGTTCCCAGATTTCGCCGTGGACATAATTGTAGCCACGGTTGGCGCCCATGGCGAAAGCCGCGATCGCCATGCCCTCGATGACCGCATGCGGGTTGAAACGCATGATGTCGCGGTCCTTGAAAGTTCCCGGCTCGCCTTCATCAGTATTGCAGACGACGTACTTGTCGCCCGGGAACGAGCGCGGCATGAAGGACCACTTCAGGCCGGTCGGGAAGCCGGCACCACCACGACCGCGCAGGACGGACTTCTTGACCTCGCTGATGACATCTTCCTGGGTCATCTTGCTCTCGAGGATGCGCCGCAGTTGCGCATAGCCGCCACGCGCAACGTAGTCCTTGAGGTGCCAGGTATTGTCGCCATCCAGGCCTTCCATCAGGACGCCATTGATCGAACCGAGCATGGCCATTATTCGCACTCCTCCAGCAGCTTGTCGATCTGCTCCGGATGCATGTGGCTGCACATGCTGCGGTTATTGACGATCATCACCGGCGCATCGCCGCAGGCACCCATGCACTCGCCTTCCTTCAGCGTGAACTTGCCGTCGGCAGTGGTTTCCCCGTAGCCGATGCCGAGCTTCTTCTGCACATATTCGCCGGCGTGATAGCCGCCGGACAGCGCGCAAGGCAGATTGGTGCACACCGTGATCTTGTACTTGCCAACCGGCCTGAGGTCGTACATGTTGTAAAAGGTGGCAACTTCGTAGGCAGCCATCGGCGGCATGCCAAGATAGGCAGCGACCGCTTCGATGGCTTCGGGCGGTAGCCAGCCCTTCTCTTCCTGGGCCAGCGCGAGACATGCCATCACCGCCGACTGTTTCTGGTCGGCGGGATACTTGGCGACCTCGCGGTCGAACTTCTGTAGGGTTTCAGCGGAAAACATCAGCGGTCGATCTCGCCAAAAACAATATCCTGGGAACCGATAATCGTAACGACGTCGGCAATCATGTGGCCCCGTGCCATTTCATCCATTCCCTGCAGGTGTACGAAACCCGGGGCGCGAATCTTCATGCGATAAGGCTTGTTGGCGCCATCGGAAATAAAGTAAATGCCGAATTCGCCCTTCGGGTGTTCGATCGCGGCATAGGCCTCGCCTTCCGGAACGTGAATACCCTCGGTAAAGAGCTTGAAATGATGAATCAACTCTTCCATGTTGGACTTCATGCCCTCACGGGGTGGCGGCGCAACCTTGTAGTTGTCGGTGATCACCGGCCCTGGGTTCTTGCGCAGCCAGTCGATGCACTGTTTGATGATGCGATTGGACTGCAGCATCTCTTCCATGCGCACCAGATAGCGGTCGTAGCTGTCGCCATTGACGCCAACCGGAATGTCGAAATCGACCTTGTCATAGGCTGCGTACGGCTGTTTCTTGCGCAAATCCCAGGCGACACCAGAACCACGCAACATGGCGCCGGTAAAGCCCATCTGCAGAGCACGTTCGGGAGTGACGACGCCGACATTGACCAAGCGCTGTTTCCAGATCCGGTTGTCGGTCAGCAGGGTGTGGTATTCACCGTGATAAGTCGGAAAGCGGTTGGTGAAGTCTTCGAGGAAGTCGAGCAGCGAACCACTTCGATTCTCGTTGATTTCCTTAGCTTTCTTTGAGCTGGTCCAGGTCGATTCCTGATACTGCGGCATGCGATCCGGAAGGTCGCGATAAACGCCACCCGGACGATAGTAGGCGGCATGCAGGCGGGCGCCGGAGACCGCCTCGTAGGCGTCCATCAGGTCTTCGCGCTCGCGGAAGGTATACAGCGCCATGGTCATGGCGCCGACGTCCAGTGCATGACAGCCGATCCACAGCAGATGATTGAGAAGCCGCGTGACCTCGTCGAACATGGTGCGGATGTACTTGCCACGAATCGGCACTTCGACCCCGAGCAGCTTTTCCGTAGCCAGACAGTAGGCGTGCTCGTTGCACATCATCGACACATAGTCGAGGCGATCCATGTAGGGCACCGACTGAACCCAAGTCCGGGTTTCGGCGAGTTTCTCCGTTGCTCGGTGCAGCAGCCCGATATGCGGATCGGCGCGCTGCACGACCTCGCCGTCGAGTTCCAGAACAAGGCGCAACACACCGTGCGCCGCCGGGTGTTGCGGCCCAAAATTGAGGGTGAAATTGCGGATATCAGCCATGCGCATGATCCCCGTAGTTGTCTTCGCGCATGATGCGCGGGGTGTTCTCGCGCGGCTCGATGGTGACCGGCTGGTAGATGACGCGCCCCTGATCGGGGTCGTAGCGCATTTCCACATGCCCAGAAATCGGAAAATCCTTGCGGAACGGATGGCCGATGAAGCCGTAGTCGGTCAGGATACGGCGCAGGTCGTCATGGCCAACGAAAGC
>CAZGPO010000025.1:0-16317 GCA_964527745.1 uncultured Dechloromonas sp. | reverse complement strand
ACCTATAACACCGAATCCGCCAAGTGGGAAATCCAACTTCTGATATGGGGCCTCTACTGGAAAACCGTTCGCGGCCTGAGCTTTGATAGCCTCGCCATGGCTAAGCAAGGTGTCGCGCAGCGCGGCATCTCTGAGCACTTCCGTGAGCAGCAGCCGTTCAACTACAAGCCGGGTGTGCCGATCCACGACAACGATATGCCGGAGGACAAATGATGGGCAATCGTGACCTTCTCAAGCGGGCTCACCGTGGCGCACTCGAGGTGCAGGACATGGTGAATCACCCGCCGCATTATAAGCAGGGCGACATCGAGTGCATCGACGCCATCCGTGCGGCGCTGACCGAAGAAGAGTTCCGCGGGTACTGCAAGGGCAATGCACTCAAGTACATCTGGCGCGAACGCCACAAGGGTGGTTCTGAATCCTTGGCCAAGGCCGAGTGGTATCTAGGCAAGATCATCCATGAGGCGACGCTGCAGTTGCAACTGCAATACGGGGAGAAGGCGTGATCTCCACCAAGGAACCTGTCTGCTTCGACCTCGAGCTTATGGGCCGGGGTGATTCGGTGTTCTTCATGTTCGGCGCCTACCACCTGCCCAGCGGCAAGAAGATCAAGATCGAAGGCAACAGCCCTGAATCCCTCGACAAGCTGCACGGGCTGCTGCGCAATCCGAAGTATGTCTGGGTCTCCTTCAACGGGATCAAGTTCGACGCGCCGGTGCTGTCCGCCGTGATGCAGGGGCGCGACCTCGCCGACGTGAAGCGCATGGCGAACGAGATCATCACCGACCGCAAGCCGGCTTGGATGTCGGCGCGAGACTACCAGCTTGAGCCACTGGACATCGACCACATCGACCTGATGGAGACAGCCCCGGGCGTGATGATCAGCCTCAAGCTGTACGCCGCCCGGCTTGGATTGAAGTCGATTGTCGATCTGCCGTTCGAGCACGACGCAATCCTCGACGCGAAGCAGCGGGAGATGGTCGCCGACTACTGCCTGAACGGTGACTTGGTGGCCACGGCCGCCCTGTTCAACGACCTGCAGCAGCAGATCGAGTTGCGTGAAACGATGGGCGCCGAGTACGGGCTGGACCTGCGCAGCAAGAGCGACGCTCAGATGGCCGAGTGGATCATCGCCAAGCAACTCGGGATCAAGGGTGCGGTTGAGGTGCCGGCGAAGGTGCGCTACAAGGCACCGCCTTTCATCCAGCCCCGCAACATGGTCCTCGTGGATATGCTCGAACGCGCCCAGCGCCACGACTTCAAGGTGAGCAAGGCCAACGGTGCGGTCGAGATGCCGCCATTCCTTGAGGAACCCATCCTGCTTGGTAAGGGGCGCTACCAGATGGGGATCGGTGGGTTGCATTCCCAGCACGACCGTTGCCAACATTGGGGGGCGTCGTCTGATCTCGAGATCAGCGACTTCGACGTTGCCAGCTTCTACCCGAACATGATCCTGAACGCGGGCCTGATCCCCCGCGGTATCGGGCTACCCTTCCTGCACCTGTACCGCAAGCTGCTCGACGAGCGGATCGTGGCCAAGCGCACCGGCAACAAGGTGAAGAACGAGGGTATGAAGATTATGCTCAACGGCACCTTCGGCAAGCTGGGCTCGATGTTCTCGAAGCTGTACGCCCCGGACCTGATGATCGCCACGACGCTGACCGGCCAGTTCTACCTGCTCGGATTGATCGAACTCGTGATCGAGAATGGCGGCCACGTCATCTCTGCCAACACGGACGGCATCTGCGTCGGTGCCTCGCCGGCTGACATGGCCATGATCCGCGATGTGGTGGCGATGTATGGGTGGCTGACCAGCTTCGAGTTCGAGGAAACCAAGTACCGCAGCATCTCGATCAAGGACGTGAATAACTACGTGGCCGTGACGACAGAAGGCAAGGTCAAAGCCAAGGGCATCTACGCCAAGGCCGGGCTGATGAAGAACCCGACGAACGAGGTCTGCACGCTGGCGGCCCAAGCCTACCTTTCAACCGGCCGCTCGATCGAGTCCTTCATCCGTGAGCACCTGAAGCCGGAGAACTTTGCCGACTTCACGCAGAGTCGGTCGGTTACCGGGGGCGCCGTCGCCTACACCGCGGTCAAGGAGGTCGATGATTGGATCAACCTCGAGCGCGGTGCGTGGTATCGGCAGGCATGGTATGACATGGGTAAGGTGCGCAAACCGCTGAAGCGGGTGAGCCGCCCTGATCCGGTCATGGCTGGCGACAACCCGGTGTTCCTTGGTCGGGTAAGCCGATGGTATTACTCGACGGACAAGAACCGCTCGATCCACTACTTCAACAACGACAACCAAGTGCCCAAGGCGACGGCTTCCACCGCCTGCCTCAAGCTGCCCGACACGATCCCGGCTGATCTTGATCTCGACCGCTACATCGAAGAGACCAAGACTAACCTGCGGAACATGGGTGTGGCTGTCTAGTCTCCCCTGATCCTACGGATTTCGTCGCGGAGCTTGATCAGCTTCGCGTCGATCTGCTCGTTGGCTTTCTGGGCTGCCACCGGATCATCCTTCTCACGGGCGGCCAGCCGCATCTTGCGCAGTTCGGCTTCTTCCTTGAGCGTGGCGTCGATCCGGGAAGCCAGCTTGATCTCGGGATGCTCAGCAAGGAATGCCGAAGCTGCCTCGCGCTCACCCGCCTTGACCATCTGGGCGTGCTCGTACTTGAGTTCAGCCACCTTGGTCTTGGCGTCGTAGATTTGGGCCTTGACGTTCGGCGCCTCATTCACGTTGCCATACACCTTGCCGGCGACCGGCACCTTGTACCACGGCAATTCCTCGCGGGGTGCCCCGGTCACAATGTCGAGTGCGGCGCCGCCGACACTCAACGTCTTCATTGCCTCACGGCCGACGCCGCCGGTGATCTGGCCAAGCACGTAATCCACCTGATCCGGGGTCGGGCTGACAGCACCGATGCCGTACTTGCCGCCGCCGGTAGCGTAGTTGATCCCGTAGGAGACACCCTTGCCGAAGGTGCTGGCACCCTCCTTGGCGCGGGTGTAGCCCGGGGTCGGCTTACTCTTGTCGAAATCCTCCTTGGCGATCGGGCGCCCGAAGGCGTCGCGGTTCTGCAGCAGCCCCACGATCGGGTCGAGGATGGCGGGCATCATCGTCTGGATGTGGTTGCCTGCGCCACCGAGCGGGTTGAATCCGCTGATCGGTTGCATGATCAGGTTCTGCGCGTGGCGGACGAAGTTCTCCGGGTGGATCACCATGTCGGCCATCTCGCGGCCCATGTTGAACGGGACGTTCAGGCCGAGCGGCAGGGGGATTTTCGCAATGCGACCGTTGCCGAGCGGGATGATGAAGTTGCGATCCTTGTCGGCTTCGCTGATCTCGTCGTCGTCGTAGCCCGCCAGCAAGATGGCCTGCAGGATGCCGAGCGCCGGGAGTGCAGTCACCAGCTTCATGCCGAACGGGGTGAGCTTGGTCGTCTGGTGCATGACCGGCTGACCATCTTCGTCGAACGCCTTGACCGACTCCTTCTCGAAGACGCTCTCGAAGAAGCGGGCGCTACCCTGTGCAGCGGCGTTGAAGAAGGGGAAGGCGGCGCCGGCAACACCGGACCATTGACCCTTGCGGTTGAAATTGACCGAGATACCCTTGCTGATGTTGGCCGCCAAGGTGCTGGCTTCAGCATCCGTCTTGCCGTCGGCGATGAACTTCTCGTAGGCAGCCTTGAAGGCCGCCGTGCGGGTGGCCAGTTCAGCCCCTTGGTTCAGGTTGGCGATGCGCGTGGTGACCGCACCAATGGCCTTGGCATAGACATCCTTGCCTTCACCATCAACCGCGCCTTCAAGCCATTCGACTGCACCCATGAACCGCTCACGACCACGATCCAGCTTATCGACACGCTCGATGGCAGGATCAACCGCTTCCTTGGCCTTGCGCTCGACGCCGAACAGTTCTCGGATTTGGGCTTCGGATTCCGTCATGCCGACCAAGGAATCCATGATCCCGGTCAAGCCGCCCGCCGCCTTCGCCTTCTCCATCCACCACGCTGCGCTACCAACTTCCGGGGTGATGTCGATCTTCTCGTTGCTGTGCAGCTTGTTCTGCTTGCGCTGCAGGTAGGCCATGAGCGGGCCGATGTTCTTGAAGGACTCGCCAACCACCGCCGCCGTGTCGCGGGTGCCATTCCATCCCGGGATTTTCTCGGCGTTCATATTCACCGCGGTCGCTTGCACGTCGCGGGCGAAGTTGAACATGGAGAAGATCGGATTGTAGCCGGTGGCCGTGGCCACGACCCAGCGGGAAACCATTGCCGGGGCCGCGAGGATCGGGCCAAGGTGCTGGGTGTCCATGTTCTTCAGGTTGCGGTACATCTCGCGGGCGTCTTCGGATTCGTCGTTGAAGACGACGGCCACGTTCTCGCCATTGACCGGCACGATCACCACGTTGTCGCGGGAGATGTAGTCCGGGTTCTGGGCGACAATCATGCGCTCCTTCGGGCCAAGCGACTCGACGCTCTTTGGGCCACCCTTCGCGTTCGTGTTGGTTTCGAGGTAGGCATCGGCCGCGTTCTGGCTGTAGAACTCGATCGGCACCCCGCCGCCGTTCAGCACGTAGTTGCCGTCGATGTCCTTGAACCGATAGACATTGACCACCTTGACCGTGCGGACGTTGGGGAAAGTGTCGATCACCCACATCGGATGCCACTTGCCGTCCTTGCCCTTGAACATTGGGGTGTTGTTCTTGGCCAGCTTCAGCAGGGTCTGCGCCACGCGGGCGGTCTCGCCGCGATTCACGATGCGCTGGCCCAGCAGGCGGGTGCTGGCGAGAATGGGTTGGATTTCCGCTTCGCTACCCATGAACCGGCGGCTCACACCCGAGCGGGTAGAGTAGCCTTGCGCACCGGTGGAGAAGGTGTCGGAGAGATCGAGGTCACGGTAGAAGGGGGCGTAGTTCGGGAACACGTTGCGCCATGCGGCGATCGTGTCCGCCGACTCGAGGCCGCGCTCGACCGCATAGTTCTGCAGCCCGGTGATCATTGCGTCGAACTGCTTGGCCGCCTCGCGCAGTGCCGGACCATCCGGGCTCTGGTCCATCTCGGCCAGATTGCGGACAGCCTCTTCGGTCGTGATGCCGGAACCCGGGCGATCGGTCAGGTTGAACCCCATACCGGTGCGTGCGTTGTAGGGGTTGATCTTGGCCGCCTGCGCGTTGGCCTCGGGGGCATGGCGCCACTTGAGGTAGGCTTCGATCTTGGCCTTGTGATCCTTGACCCCGGCGTTGAAGAGGTCGTTCTCGATCTTGGCCAGCGGGTCGCGTACCAAGTTTTCGAGGTTGCTCTGGATCAGACCTTTCGAGCGGGTGATGGCGCCGAGCACATCCATGCCGATGTCTTCGGCCTTGATGCCAAGGTTCTTGAGCACCCGGGCCAAGGTGGCGTGCTGCTCCTGCCACCTCACGCGCAGCTTCTCGAGCCGCTTCTCGAACGCGCCTTGGGCCGAGCGGGCAGCAATGCGAACCGTGTTCGGGTAGGCCGGGCTGACCGGCTGCTCGATGATCTTCTGCTCGACGGCCGGCGGGATCGGTTCGTCGCCGATGATCTGGACCTGCTCTTCTTGCGCGGCGTCCTCGCTGCTGATCCGGGTCATCTGGCCCGGCTCGTCGTAGCGACCTTCCTCGCTAACCCACATGGGCAGCAGGCCGGTCTTCTGCGGGGCGTAGTGCGTGTCGGCACCGGAGGCGCTGCGGTTCTGCTCACCATAGGGGCCGTAATTGACCCAGCTATTTTGGCCACGGGTCTCGGTCGTCAGCGCACGCTGGGCGGCCGGGCTGAACATGGCGCTGTGGGCACGCCACGCATTCTCTTCGCCGTCGGCACGGAAGCCAACACCCTCCTTGACGTGACCGAAGTAGTCATGGACCACGCGGAACAGGTCATTGACCAAGGCGGTGCGACCGCTGATCTTGAACTTGGTCGGGGCCAACATCGGATTGTCTTCGACACTTGCCTCACCATCCGTGCCGTAGCCGTCGATGGTGCTGAAGATGCTCATGTGGTTGTTGTCGCGCACGTCGTCGATCACGAGGCGCGGCGACTTGGCGTAGGGATCACCCTTCGTCATGTCCATGAAATCCACCTTCAGGCCGGTGGCCATCACCGCTTCATACTGGGCGATGGTTTCTTCGGCCAGCGCGGCAAAGGCTGCCTTCACATCCGGCGCCTGCGGATCGTGGATCATGTTGCTGTAGGCCACGGCAATCCGCTTGGCACGCTCGGGATCAACCTTCACGTAGTTCGACGGCGGGTTGTATGTCATGCCGCGGGATGCCATGTAGTCCTCGGCAACCTTGGTGGCCGGCGCCCAGTTGGTCGGCTGGACGGTCTTGCCATCCATCTTGTAGCTGGGCAAACCGTTCAGGCTGCCATCGGGCTGGCGCTCAACCTTGCCGCCTTCTTCCTCGGCCTTGATCATGGCTTCCGTCATCACCGGGATCGGATCACGACCGAACACGACAACACCAAGCTGGTGGCCGAAGTTGTTGCTGTAGCCGCGGTAGCCCGCATCCAGCACGGCGCTTTCGAAGGCGTTCATGTAGGCGTCGCCGGACAGGTTGTTCGGGATCGTCTGTTGGATGATTTGCGCTTCGTGCGCCGGGTAGATGTTGTCGAGGTAGGCGAGGTGCTTCACGGCGCCGACACCGCTCTCCGGGCGAACGCCTTCACCGGCATCCGCGTAGAAGTAGGTGCGGTTCTGCAGGCGCGGGTCGTTCGACTCCATGACGCGGGTGCGCTCGGCGCCCTTGTAGCCGGTGCCGTACTTGGTCGGGTCAAGCTCAGTGCGCGGCTGGTGGGAGTAGTGCTCACCCTTGATGCGGATGCCGGGCGCACCCACATCCTTGTCAGCTTCGATAGCCTGCCCTGCATCGTATTCGGTCTCGGGGGTGACGCCGATGTTCTCGAGCATGGTGGTGTGCTTGGCACGCTGCTCCAAACGCAGGGATGCGATCTCGCGGTTGATCTCGCCGCGCCGCCCGTTGCTCGTCTGTGGTTGCCCGATCTCTTCGATCAGGCCTGCGATCTTCAGGTCGATGTCGTCGGCGGTCAGCATGCGCAACACATCCCGGGCCGCCTGCTGATCTTCCACGCTGCTGTTCGGATTGGTCAGCACGGCACGCACCGCTTCGATTTCTTCCTGAAGCTGGCTCTTCTGCTCAGGCGTCTGGTCGAAGAACCACCCGCCCTGCTGCTTGCCGAGCTTGCTGGCGGCCTTTGTCACCGTTGCCGGTGCATCGGCATAGGGGTCGTTCTCGATCGTATCCAAGACCGATTGCGACATGATGGCGAAGGCCATCGACGTGGCACCCATACCCTTGCGGTCTGCAGCGGGGTCGCTCTGGGACGAACCACCGATGGCTTCGACCGTCTTCAGCTTCTGGGTGAAGTCACGCATGTTGAGCGTGGTGCCCTTTGCCACACCGTTGCTGGTGTTCGGCTCATGGGTGGCAACGAAACCTTCACCATCCTTGGATGGGCTCAGGTTGTCCATCGCGCGGCCGTTCGACACGACCACCTTGGCATAACGTGCCGCGTTACTAGGGCGGCTGACCAATGCGTTGTGGGTGTGGCGCAGGATGTTAGCGCCGATGCGCTCTTGGTCGCTGAGATGGCGCCAAAGCTCAGGGTCCATACCATAGGCACTCGTGTCGCCGCCCGGGTTCATCGGACTCAGCACATTCGGGTCGCTCAGGCGAAGGCTGGCGGCCACGGTTTGCCACGGACGACGGACGTTATTGTTCGTCATCAAGGTGTCGGATGTGGGCAGGCTCAGCTTGTGAGCCTTGGCCACGTCGGAGAGCACCCGGTATGCAACATCGGCCGAACCTTCGAAGCCGGCCAAGTCCATCGCATGAATTTCGTTCTTCTTCGAGGACGGGTTGAAATCCAGATAGGCGTTGCCCCGGACGGCGGTGCTCGGCAGGAACGGGTTCTCGCCACGATACTCACGGCCACGACCGGAAATCGTCACCATGATGATCGGCTTGCCCATGTCGCTCTTACCTGTCTTCAAGAAGCCGATGATCCGATTGCTCGGCTTGTCGTCAGGCTCGGGGTGATTGTGTTCCTTGGACCACGCTTTCGCCTTCTCGAACAGTTCCTCGTTGTAGGCTTCGACCAGCTTGGCGTAGTCTGCGTCGGTGCTGTTCTCGCCGTTCAGGATGGATTGTGCATCGGTCTTCAGCGCGATCTGACCATCCAATGACATCACGTTCTGCCAGAACGCGGCCAGCTTATTCAGCGCACCAGTACGGTAGGCGTTGCTCAGGCGTTGCTTGAAGTCGAAGATGACCTTGCGCCCGCCGGCGGCAGTTGCCGGTTCAGGATCGCTCTGCTTGGCCATCCTGTCGGTCTCGGCAGCGGAAACAATGTCACCGTTCAACAGGTCGGTGAAGCGCTGCTCGGCATGGACCCGGGCTTCGGAGATGTCCTGAAAGCGCAACATGGCGGCAGCCATTGCCGAACGCGCCCCGTTACCGGCGGCACGCGCTACGAGGCGCAGCTCGGTCTCGCTCTGACCCATCGTGCGTTGGATGATGGCGACGTTATTTCCACCACCAACCCAGAGTTGGTCCAGCGCATCATTCAGTGCCTGCTCTTCAGGGCTGACGGTCATGCCCAGACCAGCCTGCTCATCCATACCTTCGCCACCCATATCGGGCTCGTAATCAGGCATGGTGTCGTAGTCGGGTTCGATGCCAAGCGCCTCGTTCATCGAGGATTCGATGTCGTCTTGCTCAAGGGTTTCGATCCTGTCATTGATCACGTCGAACGCATCGTCGTAGCCGGCGTCCATCCGCGCGGCGTACAGCTCGGCGACAGAGCGACGCATGCTGGCCGGGCCGCCGCGGGCAGCTTCTACGCCAGCACGATCCATCTTGCCAACCGCTTCGTTGACGTCGAGCAGTTTGTCGATCATGGTGGGATCGGGGTGCGCGAAGACGCGATCGACGTAGTTCTCGATCGGGTCGCGGCTGGCAATGTCGGAGATGGTGTCGGCCGTGGTGGTACTTTTACCGCCGCCGCCTGTGATCTTGTTCTTCTCGACATCCTTGGCGACGGCGGTGCTGCCCTTGGCGATCTTCTCGACCGTGGCCAGCGCCTGCCCAAGCATGTTCAGATCGAGATCGGGATCACCGATGACATCTTTCACCCAACCGACGAACTTATCCCACAAGGATTGATCCTTGGTGGCAGGCACGGTGCGCAAGAAATCCTGAAACTCTTGGTTGGCCATCGCCTCGGCCAAGAATTCCCCGTTGTCCTTGAATCCATACGGCTTGGTCTCGAGCGCGCCCTTGGTCTTATTCCAATGCTGCATTGCAGCATGGCGCATGTTCGTAAGCTCAATGCGAAGCGGGTCATTTGCTGGCGCCTTATGCAACCACGAATATGTCAGTACGTGGGTGATCTCGTGCAAGGTGGTGATTTCGTCGGCCCAGTCTTGGACGTTTTCGATCGCCGTGATCTCGCCGGTATTTTCCCAAGTCCTGATCTGACCACGCCTACCGGACTTGCTCTTCCTGATCTTGCCATACTTGAGCCCGAGATATGGATTGCTTTTGCCAAAGCGCTTCAATGCCTTGGCCATCCCTGCGATACGGGGGTCAGCATTCTTGGTCAAATAATCCAGCATCTTGCCGGCGGTGGTTCCCTTATGGACCTGCGCGGCCACGCCGGCGGTACGCACCGGGGCAACCTTTTCCTTGATCTCGGCACGGAACTGCGCCCACTCTTCCGGGGTGACGCCTTCGCGCTTGAGGATGGTCGGCACTTCGTCGAACTTTGGATAGTTCAGGTCACGGGCGACCGTGATGATCGGGCTGACCGATCCGGTGTAATCGTGGCTGAGCAGCTTGCGCACGCTGGCCGGGAGCAGGGGGGTGACACCCGCCTTATCCGACAGGGATTTGATTTTCTCGAAGGCACCGGTCTTGACTTGCTGCGGTGCTGCCGGTTGTGCATTCCAGATGGTCGGCACGGTGAGCTTGCCACCGGCGCCCGCAAGCGGTTTGATGGCGGCACGCACCTTGGTGCCGTGGGCACGCACCTCTGCTTCGGTCATCCCAGTGGCAGCGGACACGAACGCCACGTAGTCGGCGTCGCGCTTCGAGGGGTTCTTCTGGGCAGCGATGTAGGCGGCCTTGTCGATGTCGCTCTCGAACTGCAGGGTGTGGGCGACGGTGCCAAGGTTGTAGCGCGGCGACGCGCCGGCCAGTTCCTTGGGGAGCTTGGCTTCAGTGGTAACCGGGGCGGCTTGGGTGGTAACCGGGGCAGCAGCAGGGGCTCCAAAGTTCAGCGACCCTTGGCCGGGCGCGGCGGTTGGTGTCGGCGTAACCTCGAGCGGAAGCGAACCCTGCACCGGGGTGGGGGCAACAACCGGCGGCAGCGTGGCCGCTTCGACTTCGCCCATGTTCTCTTGGAACGCAGGCATGTTTGGGTCGATGGTGGCACCGGAAACAATCCCCGTTTCAACCGGAACAGTGGCCGGGGTTGGGGTAGTTGGATCAGCAGCAACGGCAGCAGCAACGGTTGCGGCTTGGCCGGCAACCTCGGCACGCTTCTTCGCGTTGGCAGCCACGGTATTGGCAGCCTCGGCGCCGGTGCGCAGGATGGAACTGGTTTCCGTCAGGCGATTGAAGGCTTCGAGGGCAGCATCCACACTGGGGGCCGTGAGGATCGCGGCGGCGTTCTTGCGCCCGGCTTCGTCGGCAGCTTCTTCCAGCGCCGGGCGGGTCTTCGTGGCGGCGAGGTAGGACGATTGCGCACTGGCAAGCGCCTCTTGGTTAGCCTCGCTCGGATTCTGCTGATACGCCTGATAGGCGGCAGTGAAAGCCTCGGCCGCACCGGCAACCCGAGCGCGGTGCAACTCAAGCTGCTCTTGGTTCTTGTACGGGGTGTCGCCGGCGATGCGGTTGTAGCCGCCACCAACGCCGCCCATTGCGAGACCGGCAGCAAGACCTTGGGCCGCAGCCTTATCCACGCCGTCGAAGATGTCCTTGCCCGAGGCGAAGTTGGACCACATCGCTTCCTGCATGGATTGGGGCATTTCCTCGAAGACGCCTTCGGAGATACCGCCGCCGATGAGTTGCTTGGCGAAACCCTTGGTCGTGGCCTGCGTCATCCCGCTGGCCATGATGGTGTCGATGTCGCCGAGCCCGGCCTTAGCCGCCAGCTTTCCGCCGACGAAGCCGAGCAGACCCGTGCCGACACCCGTGCCGGCCGCGGCAAGGATACCCTTGTCGGTCAGTTCGCGGTTCGGGTCATCTTGACGAATGGATTCTGCGGCTGCGCCGAGACCGAACGCACCTTCACCGATGGCGGCAGCAACACGCCCGGAGATCGCGGTGCCGGCCGCTGCCGCACCCTTGTATGCCAGTTTGCCAAGGCCGCCGCCACCGATAATGGACGGGATCGACTCGCCGATCATGGCGGCAAGGGCTGCAGGGTTGTCGCCCAGCGCGTCGAGCGTGCCGACGAAGCCCTTGGCATCATCCACGTTCTTGCGTGCGGCACGGAGTTCGTTGGATTCCCAGCTTGAGGCAAACTCCTTCGCCTCTTGGGGGCGCCAGCCTAGCGCCTCGAATCCCTTGGCTTGCTGGCCCGGGAGCAACCAGTCGATCGCGCCGATCGCAGCTTCACCGGCGCCAATAAAACCCTTTGTCGCCACACTGGCAGCGTCACCGCCGAAGTCGGACAGGGTGTATTTTTCGGGCGGCGCTTCCGGCACAGGCTCGACAGCCTCCGGGATGGTGTAGCCAAGGTCGATGTCGCCCCAGCCCTTCTTGCCGCTCGTTGCGCTTTGCGAACCGTCGAGTTCGCCCCATCCCAGCTTTTGCCTTGTTGCCATGATCAACCTCTCTTTGGAAGTGGATCAGATTGTAGCACCCGGGGGTGCGCGATGCTACTGTGGAATTTTATTCACGAGCGTGCCGTTGCCCAGCTTGGCGGGCGCGGCGGCCGGGGCAGCATCCTTCGACTTCGCCGCCTTGACCTTCTCGGCGGCGAAGTACTCGATGGCAGCACCCAGCGTCTTGAACTTGGTCGGCTCACTGCGGAACAGCGCCTGACCGCCAGCACCCGCTTCGGAGACAAGGTCCATGTTGCCACCGCTCTTCTGGTACAGGTTGATCAGGGCGGCTTGGCCGCTCTTGTCCTCGTGGATTACAGGCTTGCCGGTATCCGGGTCGGTGATCTTGGTGGTGAAGGAGCCGAGCGTTTCGATCTGCTTGGCATCCAGTGCGAACTGCTTGGCATCTGCAGCCTGAGTTCTCGCATCTTCACGGCCGCGGCGGGACTCGGCGACAGCGGCAAGCTGACCCTCGATCTGCCGACGACGCAGATCGTTGTCGTCGAACTTGTCGGCCTGCGCAACGTACTTCTCGCCGAGCGTGGTGAAGTTGCTCTGACGCAGGAAGTCGCCCATGAACAGGTTGTACTCCTTGGTGCCCGGCTTGAGCCCGGCCGCCTTGGCATCCTCGTCACCGAGGCGAAGGGTTTCGGTTTCACGAGTGCGCTCCTGCTCAGCCTTCTTCTCGAGGAACTTGTCCTTCAGTTCGAGGCTGCGCTCTTCGCGTGCGGCGGCCAACTCGTCGTTGTAGCGGGCCATTTCCTTCTGGCGCTCGAACTGCGCGGCGTCGCGCTCGGCCTGCTTCTCGGCGACCATCTCACGAGTGGCCCAATCCGACATGCCTTTACCCGCACCTGCGAGAATTCCCTTGAGCGACCATCCCATGATTACACCCCGCGCTTTTGCTGTTCAGCCGCGAAACCCTTTTGGAACGCCGTGGCTTCGACATCTTCACCGGCCTCGGCCTGAGCCGCATCCACGGTTTCGCGGGCTTCAACCTTGCCGACCAGCTTTTCCTTGGTCTCGTCGTCGAGGTCCATCTTGGCCATCAGGTCATCGACGATCGCATCGACCTCGGCCGCCGGCACGTTGTAGGCTTCGTAGATGGAATAGACCATCATCTCCATACCGTCGGACAGGTCTTCCGGGGTAACCTCGAGGCCGCACTCGAACATGTAGTCGGCCGCCTCGAACATGAGCGCGACGCCAACCGGGATCAGTGCATCCTTCGGGATGGTGCCGTTGCCTTGGTTGTCCATCATCACGAGCAGGTTGGCGACACCCTCGCCGAGCTTGTTCTTCATCGGCACGGCATCGTCGAGGATAATCCCGTGGATTGCCTCAGCCGTTTCCGGTGCGTACATCATCTTCTTGCCGGCGACCAGCACGCGCTCATAGGCATCGCGCAGCTCGGGGGACATGACCGCGACCATGTTGGCCAGCTCGTCTTCGTGGGCCTTGACCAGCGGGCTGGTGGTTTCCGGGTTCGGTGGCGGCAATTGCCCACCACCTGCGGCGGGGGATTGCATGGAGTCTTGGAGGATTGGCATGACGTGTCCTTACCGTTGAGTCGAAGTGGCCAGAATGCCGGTCTGCGCCGGACGATCGGGCACCCACTTGTTCGAAGATTGAGTGTAATCCTGATTCGCCATCTGAACGCGCTCGGCGGCCGGGGTCACCATATCCATCGTCGGGATACCCTTGGCTGTGGCTTCGGCCTTTTTCTGGGCGTACTGCGGATCGCGCGGATCGAGCATCAGGATTTGCGTGTTGGCGTTCTTGCGCTGCTGGGCCTCGGCTTCAGTCTTCTGCCGCAAAGCGTCGGTCTGGGTGTCGGTGTTCTTTGCCGTGGCATTGACGGCCGTGGTCTGCGCTTCGTAGAGCGCCTGCTTGGCACCGGTAAGTTCGCTCTCCGGGTCCATTGCACCCATGAGCATCTTACCGCCAATATCGACCAGTTCCTTGTTGTCCTTGGCAAACTTGCCGACGCCGCTGATAAGGTCACTACCTTGTTCGAGAATCCCCTTCGACGGAGCGGGCGGACCATAGACCTGACCGGCCTTTGCAGCGTCCGTAGCTGGAGTCTGGGATGCAGGCGCCGGGGCGACCTGCGGGGTTCTGGCATCGACACTAAGTGCCGAGTCCGCAACGCCGACGTGATCACCCATTGGCACCTGATCGGTGTTCAGGTTGTACATACCGTCGGGAACCGACTTGTCGAGGTTGGCAATGGGCTGGATTTCGCTTGGGGAAAATGCGGATGATGCGGATGTGTATGTGTTGGCGGCAACGTCGGTGCCAGCAGTTGCCGGAGCAACATCCAAGGCACCCTGCCATACTTCCGGGGCTGCCACTTTACTGGTTACAGCTTCAGTGCCACTCAGGGCGTCGATGAAACTTGCTTGCGCCTCGGTGGAGCTGCCTGCGAGGCTGCCGTAGCTGCTTGCCTCCTTACCCAGCAAACCCGGTCCGGCAGACGTACCGAAAGCCATCGCACCCAGACCACCGGCAAGCGACAAGACGCCACCGATCTTGGTGAGTTTCTTGTTGCCGGTCACGATCCCCACACCGCTCATCACACCGCCGGCAACCATCGCCCCGGCCGAGATGGCAGCACCGATACCGACCGTGCTACCTGTGGCAGCATAGGCCGCCAGCGTAGCGCCACCGGTCCATACTGCGGCGACTGCAGCCACGACGCCGATCACGGCGCCGAGCGCTTTGGATTTCAGGTACTCGCCGTAGGCCGCACCGTTCATGGGATCGCCGACCGGCATTTCAGAGAAACGCTGACGGTAATACCGCATCGCTTGGGCTTGTTCAAATGTGTGCATGGCGTGACCCCGGGTACTTGATCTCGTTGAGGATGAAGGTGCGTAGCCCTTCCATTGTAACGCCAAGGGGTTCGAAACCCAAGTGGCGCAGAAAGCGGTCATCATCCGTAGGTGAGACCTTGGTGACGAGGAACTTTTCCTTGTCGAGCAGTGGTTGCAAAAACTTGGCGATCCGCGCCCGGCTCACCTGCGCACGGTGGCGCCAGCGGCGGTAGATGGCGATGTGGATTTCCTTGTTGCGCTTGATCACCGTGGCCATGTGGCCCTTCTTCTCGTCGATCAGCGGGATGCACTCATAGGGCGCCAGAAAGCCGGTCGCCTCTTCGAGCGTGCATCCGCAATCCTCGACCATGTGTTCGAGCCAAGGGCCGCGCACACCAGAATAGTGGCGACTGCGTGCTTGAAAGGTGCGAACATCGGCTGGTGTTTCCATGGTCAGAAGGTGATGAGCCCGGTGATACCGCTCATGTTCTGCAGCATCGACATGCCGGTGCGCAGATAGGTGAGCTGGTTCTGGATGGCGTTGGCCTTGGTGCCGGCGTCCATATCCTTGTTGCCTTGGATGTCAGCGAGGTTCTTCAGCATCTGCTCGTACATGCCCGTGGCGCCCGAGTTGGTCTGCATCAGGGTCTTGTAGTTTGCTTCAATGTTGGCCAAGGTCTCGCGGCTGTTGATGTCCAGCGTCTTCAGCGCAGCCTCGTTCTGCTGGCCGGCGTTCCAAGTGCTCATCGCATTGGATTGCTGGGCGTTCTGCAGGTTGGTCTGTTGCTGGTTCTGCACGTTCTGGCCGAGCGCCTGATTGGTGCTCTGGGCGTTGAACTGCGACCCTTGGTTCAGCGCGTTGGCGTTGGCCTGAGCCAGCGGGCTGGCGTTCTGGATCATCGCATTCTGCGCAGCTTGGATTCCCATGCTCGAATTGAGCAGGCCGCGCTGGGCCGCTTGCGCATTCCCCATGTTGGCGGATTGCTGCATCAGGGCGCCGCCCTTGTTCAAGATGTTGCCAAGCTGGTCGGTGGCTGTAGTTGTCGTTGCCTGTGCCAGCTTGGTCGGATCGAGCTGGGCAGCTGCCGCCTGAGCCAGTACGGCATCTTCCATTTGTGGGGTTCCAACGGGCATGGTCTATTCCTCTTAATTCAGCGGCGGCATTGTAACAGGCTAGCGCGTGCGTGTGGTGGTGTTGGTTACGCTGGACCCCTGCACATCGCCGTCCCCGATACTTTGGGTTGCGGTCTGGGTCGTGTGGCAATCAAACGCGCAAGACGGATGGCCAAGATTGAGGGACTGGAGATTTGGCTGCGGCGCATTGATGTTTGTTGAAATTCGAATTTAAAACGACTCGCGAAATTCGCGCCGAGAAGTTTGTCGGCGATAGGCTTCCATTTTTACGTGCAAATTTCGCGCAAAAACTTTTTCGAAAACGCGAAATCATAGTCGAGAAAATTCCACAAAAAACCGATTCAAAAATTTCCGCAAATTCACTCGTCGAGATTTTTTTACCCGATCCGCGAAAATATTTTTTTGAGCTAACCGGTAATCGAATTATTTTTGAAGACAAAAACGTGATCGCATTCGACAAACGTGCGGGCATTGCTACGCACGCCGGCATCGG
>CAZGPO010000024.1:0-16462 GCA_964527745.1 uncultured Dechloromonas sp. | reverse complement strand
TCCTGCTCGACTCGATCACCCGCCTCGCCCGCGCCTACAACACCGTGCAGCCGGCTTCCGGCAAGGTGCTGACCGGCGGCGTCGACGCCAACGCCCTGCAAAAACCCAAGCGCTTCTTCGGCGCCGCGCGCAACATCGAGGAAGGCGGCTCGCTGACCATCCTCGCCACCGCGCTGATCGACACCGGCTCGCGCATGGACGAAGTGATCTACGAAGAATTCAAGGGCACCGGCAACTCGGAAATTCACCTCGATCGCCGCATGGCCGAGAAGCGGATGTACCCGGCGATCAACGTCAACCGTTCCGGCACCCGCCGCGAAGAACTGCTGCTCAAGCCGGACGTGTTGTCGAAGATGTGGGTGCTGCGCAAGCTGTGTTACCCGATGGACGACCTCGCGGCAATGGAATTCCTGCTCGACAAGGTCAAATCGACCAAGAGCAACGCCGAATTTTTCGACGCCATGCGCCGCGGTTAAGCCAACGATTTATATTGCAAGCGCGTGATTATTCGAGGATAATCACGCGTTTTCCAGATCGGCCACATCCGCCGGTCGCTTGCTTAAAGGACAAAAAATGAAAGCCGATATCCACCCGAATTACAACGAAGTCGAGGTCACCTGCTCCTGCGGCAACACCTTCTCGACCCGTTCGACGATGACCAAGAAGGCCTTCCACGTCGAAGTCTGCTCCCTGTGCCACCCGTTCTACACCGGCAAGCAGAAGATTGTCGACACCGCTGGCCGCGTCGAGAAATTCAACCAGAAGTTCGGCGCCATGCGCGGCAAGGCCGCTGCCTGATCAGCCTGAGCCAGGATAAGGGGCAGCCAAGTGGCTGCCTTTTTCATTTCAGGCCGACATGACTGATTTTCTCGCCCCGTTCCGTCGCGGTATCCGCCTGCCTCCGGCCGGCTGGGCCCTCGCCGGTATGTTGGCCTTCTACGTCCTGGCCGGCCTGTTCGGCCGCGATCCGTGGAAAGGCGAGGACGCGATCCACATCGGCGTCGCCTGGAACATGCTGCACTACAACGACTGGCTGTCGCCCGACCTCGCCGGGCGCCCTTTCCACGAACCACCACTCTACTACTGGACAGCCGCCCTGACCGGCAAGGCACTCGGCTGGCTGCTGCCGCTGCACGAAGCGATCCGTCTGGCCAGCGGGGTCTGGGTCGCGCTGGCACTAGCCGGGCTCTACTACGCGGGCCGCGAACTTTATGGACAGGCGAGCGCCGCTGCCAGCCCGCTACTGCTCGCCGGCAGCGTCGGCTTGCTGATCCATGCCCACGACGCGCAGCCGATGCTGATCGCCCTCGCGGCCTATGGCGGCGGTCTCGGTGCGCTTGCCGCCTGTGGACGCCGCCCGTGGCGCGCCGGAGCCTTCTACGGTTTGGCGCTGGCCGCCTGCCTGCTCGGCACCGGCATCTCGCCAACCCTGCCGCTACTCGCCATCGCGCCGCTCGCCTGGTGGCTGGCGGCGGACCGGCGCCAAGCCACGTACGCCCTGCTTGTCGGCCTGGGCATCGGGCTGCTGCTGATCCTGCCGTGGACGCTGCTGCTGCTGGCCAACGAACCATCGCGCTTTCACGGCTGGCTGAACAACGAACTGGCGCCGCTCCGGACACCCTTCTCGTTTTCCGGGGCCGGGCGTTTTCTCGCCCTGCTCCCGTGGTTCGCCTTCCCGGCGCTGCCCCTCGCTGGCTGGACCCTGTGGTCGCGCCGCAAGACCTTGGGCGAAACGCCGCAGTTGCTGCCCCTCGCCTTCCTGCTGTTGACCCTGCTACTGCTGGCGCTGGCCTACCGCCCGCGCGAAATACCCGCCCTGCTGCTGCTGCCGCCGCTCGCCCTCCTTGCCACGCCCGGCGCGCTGATGCTGCGCCGCGGCGCGGCCAGCGCCTTCGACTGGTTCGCGATGATGACTTTCAGCGTCTTCGTCGGCCTGACCTGGGTCGCCTGGTCGGCGATGGCGTTCGGCTGGCCGGAACGGCTGGCCAAGCGGGTCGTCGTGTTGCGCCCGGGCTTCGTCGGGCATTTCGATACGCTCGCCTTCGCCATCGGCCTGTTGGCGACAGCCTGGTGGATCTGGCTGATCATTACCGCGCCGCGCTCGCCCTATCGCGGCCTCACGCACTGGACCCTCGGCTTCACCACCTTCCTGCTGATGGCGACCTCGATGATCCTGCCCTGGTTCGACTACGGCAAGACCTATCGCCCGGTTGCCGAGGCGCTGGCCAACGCCCTGCCCGCAGGTCACGGCTGCGTCGCCGAACGCGGGGTCAGCGACACTCAACGCGCTTCGTTCGCCTACTTCATCGGGCTCGAACCCAAGGACTGGTTAACCACCGCTGGCAGGGAATGCAACTGGCTGCTGGTGATGGGCAAATCGCAGCGGGAACTGGCAGCGCCGGACGATAGCTGGAGCAAGGTCTGGGAAGGCAAGCGCCCCGCCGAGCGCAACGAAAAATTCCGCCTTTATCGGCGTTGACCGCGCCAGTACCTCCGCAAGGGATACCGCCCCCGCCAGCGCCCTTGGAGCGCAGCGGTCAGGCTTTCAGGAAATGTTCGCGGTAATACTTGAGTTCGTCGATCGACTCGTAAATGTCGGCCAGCGCGGTATGCCGCCCCTTCTTCTTGAAGCCCTTGTAGATTTCCGGCTGCCAGCGCTTGCACAATTCCTTGAGCGTGCTGACGTCGAGGTTGCGGTAATGGAAGAAGGTCTCCAGCGCCGGCATGTAGCGCGCCATAAAGCGCCGGTCCTGACCGATCGAGTTGCCGCACATCGGCGAATGGCCGTTCATGGAATATTTTTTCAGGAATTCAAGCGCCGCCTGCTCGACCGCCGCTTCATCCAGCGCCGACGCTTTGACCTTGTCGATCAGGCCCGAGCGGCCGTGCGTTTTCTGGTTCCATTCGTCCATGCCGGCCAGCGTTTCGTCGCTCTGATGGACGACCCAGGACGGCGACTCGGCAACCAGTTCGAGTTCGGAATTGGTCACCACCATCGCCATTTCGATAATCCGGTCGCCATCCGGGTTGAGGCCCGTCATTTCCATGTCAAGCCAGACGAGGTTGTTTGCATTGCCTGTCATATAATTGTCCGAAATCCCCGAAAAACGTCATTTTCTCATAGCTTGACCTTCTGATCAGTGACCAACGACTTCACCATTCTCTTTCTTGCCGCTTTCGCGCTAACCCTCGCCGGTCGCCTGTGGCTGACGCTGCGCCAGATTCGTTTCGTTGCCGCCCACCGGGGCGCCGTTCCCGGTGATTTCGCCGAACGCATTTCGCTTGCCGCCCATCAAAAAGCTGCTGATTACACAGTCGACCGCAACAAGCTGACAATTCTGACCACGCTGGTCGACGCTGCGCTGCTCCTGATCCTGACACTCGGCGGCGGACTCGCCTGGCTGCACGATTTCTGGAGCACACGCCTCACCGGCCTGCCCTACGGCCTGGGACTGATCTTCAGCGTCATGGTCATTTCGGCGCTGATCGACCTGCCCTTCACGCTTTATAGCCAGTTCGTCATCGAGACCCGCTATGGCTTCAACCGCATGAGCTTCGGCCTCTTCGTCGGCGATCTGGCGAAGCAAGCCCTGCTCGGCATCGTCATCGGCGCTCCGGTGATCCTCGCAGTGCTGTGGCTGATGGGCGCCATGGGCAACGCCTGGTGGTTCTGGGTCTGGCTCTTCTGGTGTGCCTTCAACCTGCTGATCCTGTTCATCTACCCGACCTGGATCGCGCCGCTGTTCAACAAGTTTGCGCCGCTCGAGGATGGCGAGATGAAGTCGCGCATCGAGGCCCTGCTGGCGCGCTGCGGCTTTACCTCGTCCGGCCTCTTCGTCATGGACGGCTCGAAGCGTTCGAGTCACGGCAACGCCTATTTCACGGGCTTCGGCGACAACAAGCGCATCGTCTTCTTCGACACCCTGCTCGCCCGTCTTGCGCCGCCCGAAATCGAAGCCGTGCTGGCGCACGAACTCGGGCACTTCCGGCGCCGCCATATCGTCAAGCGCATCGCTTTCATGTTCGCCGCTGCCCTCGGCCTGCTCTGGCTGCTCGGCCAGTTGATCGACGCGCCGTGGTTCTACGCCGGCCTCGGCGTACCGGCGCAAAACACGGCGCTGGCGCTGATCCTGTTCTTCCTCGTGATCCCGTTGTTCACTTTCCCGTTCAGCCCGCTGCTCAGCCGCCTGTCGCGCCAGCACGAGTTCGAGGCCGACGCTTACGCCGCCGAACACACGGCTGCCGCCGACCTCAGCCGGGCGCTGGTCAAGCTCTACGAAGACAACGCGGCGACCCTGACCCCCGATCCGCTGCATTCGCTGTTCTATGATTCACACCCGCCGGCCGCGGCACGAATTGCTCGACTGGCCCGACTGGCCGAACCACAGGCGGCTGCCCGTTGATGCACGGCCGCGTCGTCGCCGCGCATGGCCGCCAGTATGTTGTCGAACTCGACGACGGCACGTTGCTGCCTTGCTTCCCGCGCGGCAAGAAGAGCGAAGTCGCCTGCGGCGACCGCGTCGACATCCAGCGCACCTCCGACGACCAGGGCGTCATCGAGGCGATCCAGCCGCGCACCAGCCTGCTCTACCGTTCCAACGAGATCAGGCAGAAGCTGATCGCCGCCAACGTCGACCAGGTCGTCATCGTCGTCGCCACCGAACCGGGGTTTTCCGACGAACTGGTGACGCGCGCCCTGCTTGCCGTCGAGAGCGAGGAAATCGAACCGCTGATCGTCCTCAACAAGTGCGACCTCACCGAAAAACTGCCTGCAGCACGTGAGCAACTGGCGGTTTTTGCCAGCCTCGGCTACCGCATCGTCGAACTTTCGGCGCGCGACCACGCCGAGGATTTACGCCCCGAACTGCACGGCTATACCAGCGTCCTGGTCGGTCAATCCGGCATGGGCAAATCGACGCTGGTCAATGCGCTGCTCCCGGAAGCGCGAGCCGCGACGCGCGAAATTTCGGCGGCACTCGATTCCGGCAAGCATACGACGACGCACGCGACGCTCTACCACCTCGACGCCTACAGCGAACTGATCGATTCGCCGGGCCTGCAGGAATTCGGCCTCGGCCACCTCGACCGCCAGGAAATCGAATACGCCTTCCGCGAATTCCGCCCCTATCTCGGCAAGTGCCGCTTCCGCGACTGCCACCACGACCGCGAGCCGGACTGCGCGCTGACTGCCGCCGTCGCCGCCGGCAAGGTCGACGCGCGGCGCTTCGCCGTCTATCACCGCATCATGGGCACGCAACGCGCGGACTGAACGCCGCGCCAGTGCTCAGGATTTTTCCGCCAGCCAGGCGTGCGCCCCCAGCCCGGCGGCGCGGCCGGTGGCGAAGCAGGCGGTGAGCAGATAGCCGCCGGTCGGCGCTTCCCAGTCGAGCATTTCACCGGCGCAGAAAACGCCCGGCAGGTCACGCAGCATCAGGCGCTCGTCGAGCGCCTCGAAGGCGACGCCGCCGGCCGTGCTGATCGCTTCGTCGATCGGTCGCGCCGCGCTCACCGGCAGCGCCAGATGCTTGATTGCCACGGCCAGGCGATCTGTCGCGGTCAACGTCGAAATGGGCAGAAATTCGCGCAGCAAGCCAGCCTTGACCCCGTCGATCCCGGCGCGCCGGCGCAGGTGGTTGGCCAGCGAATCGTGCCCGCGCGGATGCGCGAGATCGGCGGTCAGGCGCGCCAGCGTCCGGTCCGGCGCCAGATCGAGATGCAGCACGGCGCGACCTTCGCTGGCCAGCGCGTCGCGCAGCGGCGCCGAGAGGGCATAGACCAGCCCGCCCTCGATGCCGCCAGCGGTGATGTTGAACTCGCCCCGCTGGCTGCGTCCGGTCACCGAGGCAATCACCGGCTTGACCGGCTGACCTGCGAAACGCTCGCTGAAATGCGCGCTCCACCCGACATCGAAACCGCAATTCGTCGGCATGAGCGGCGCCACCGTGATACCGCGTTCGGCGAGCAAGGGAACCCAGGCGCCGTCCGAGCCGAGACGCGCCCAACTTCCGCCGCCGAGCGCCAGAACCAGCGCGTCGAAAGTCAGCAGTTTCTCGCCAGCCGGCGTCGCAAAACGCAGGGCGCCATCGGCGCCCCAGCCCAGCCAGCGATGACGCACATGAAACTGGACGCCCGCTCCGCGCAGGCGGTGCAGCCAGGCGCGCAACAGCGGCGCCGCCTTCATTTCGCTGGGAAAGACGCGCCCAGAAGAACCGACGAAAGTCTCGATGCCGAGATCGCCGATCCATTCGCGCAATTGCTGTGGGCCAAAGGCTTCCAGCAGCGGCGCGATCGCCGTCTGGCGCGCACCGTAACGGCCGACAAAAGCGGACATGGGTTCCGAGTGGGTGATGTTCATGCCGCCCTTGCCGGCCATCAGGAACTTGCGGCCAAAAGACGGCATGGCATCGAAAATTGCCACTTCGAGGCCGTCGACCGCGGCAAGCACTTCAGCCGCCATCAAGCCGGCCGGCCCGCCGCCGACGATGGCGACGCGTGCCATCAGCGCCGGAGCGCCCGGGATTCGGCGATTCTCTCCAACGACGCCGCAGCCACGGGTAGCTCTTCTTCATCGAGCGGCGTGACGGTCACCTCGACCTCGGGTTCGGCGCCACCACCGCCGAGGATGATGCCGCGCAGCGGGGAAATGTCGCCGAAATCACGGCCAATGGCGACGGTGATGTGTTCGGTGTCGGGCAGCAGGTTGTTGGTCGGATCGAAATCCACCCAGTCGTTGGCAAAACCGGGCGCGTAGACCGACACCCAGGCGTGCGAGGCATCGGCGCCGATCAATCGCGGCTTGCCCGGCGGCGGCCGGGTCAGCAGATAGCCGCTGACGTAACGCGCGGCAAGCCCGAGGGCGCGCAGGCAGGCGATCATCAGGTGGGCGAAGTCCTGACAGACGCCGCGTTTCTTCTCCAGCACTTCCATGACCGGTGTCGACACCGTGGTGGCTTCCGGATCGAATTTGAATTCCCGGAATATCTTCGTCATCAGCGCCTGCGCGCCGACCAGCACAGGCGTCCCGGGCGCAAAGCAGTCGGCGGCGTATTGCGCCAGTTCGTGCTTGACGCGGACGTGGGCGCTCTCGAAGAGAAAGCGCATCGCCCCGAGATCTTCCGGCAACGGAGGCTGCGCGTTGTAGGCCAGCCGCTCGCGCACCTGCTCCCAGGGCAGGGAATCCTCGAGACCGACCGGCAGGTGCGGGCGCACGGCAATGGTCATCGCCGAGCGGATGAACAGCGCGTCGTGCGGCGCATGGAAGGCAACCCAGGTGACCGGATTGCCGAAGGCGTCCTGGCCGTCGCGCCGCCAGGTCGGAGCGGGCACGATGTCGATGCATTGCGCTTCGACCTGCTGCCATTCGAGGATGCGCGGCGAAAGGTGCAACTGCTGCTGCGACAGCGATACGGCGCTGCCGTATTCGTAGCGCGTCTCGTGCAGCACGTGGTAGCGGATGGGTCGGCGATCCATATTCACAGCGCCATCGTCTGCCGGCTGACATCCGACACATGAGTGAAGAAGCGCATGCCGAGCCAGTCGGAATACGCCTCGGCGGCACGATCCAGATCCGTCAGCAAGGCGGCCAGATCCTGGCAGGCCGAACAGTCCAGGCACTGGTCGAAACGCTGGTTCTCGAAACGCGCAAGGTCGAAGGCGCGCAGGCGCTGCAGCGCCTCTTCCATGCGCAGGTCGCCGGGTTCGCCGATGTCGGCCATGATTCGCTCAAAGTAGCGCACCAGTTCGCTGGCCTGGAAAACGACGCCATGCGGGTTGCTGTCATCAAATACCAGCAGGTCGATGACCGGCAGCAGTTCGGGCAGCCGCGAATAGCGGGAACGATAAGTAATGATCGAGTCGGCCAGTTCGAGCAGCCAGTCGAGCGCACCGGCACCGCGGGCCGACGGCATGCGCAGGAAATTCGCAAGCGCCTGTGTGAGAAAGGTCAGGCGCTCCAGGCGACGTCCGATCATCAGGAAACGCCAGCCATCGTCGCGCGTCATGTTGTCCATCGCAAAGCCGGTCAGCGACGAGGAAACACCGAGCACGCGATCGAGGAAGGAAATCCCCTCACTAAACCGCAGGTGGCGCTTGAGCGCAGCCTGTTGCTCGCGTTGCAGGCGGTTCAGCGAATGCCAGTGATCGAGCGACAGCCGCTCGCGGACATGGCGCGCCGACCACATCACGTTGTTGATCGTCCCAGCCAGGCTCCCCGGCTGCTCCGGATCGTAGATGGCCGAGAGCAGCCCGTGCTCGCCGCCCTCCTTGACTTCGCCCTCTTCATCCGGGCCAGGCAGGACGTGCAACAGTTCGGCAAGTTCCAGCGCCGAGTCGATGGCCGGCGTCCGCTGCCCGCCAGCTTCGACCAGCCGGCTGAGCGCGACCCGCAGCATGCGCGCGCTGCCGTCGAAGCGTTCCGAGTAGCGGCCAAGCCAGTAAAGGTTCTCGACGACGCGCGAAGTCAGGTTGGCCCCGGCGCGGACAATTTCGCGCACCCCGAACGAAGACTTGAGCAGCGTGAAGTCGCTGACCTGACCATCGGTCAGCACCCATGCATCCTTGGACGAGCCGCCACGCTGCATCGAGAGGATGCGCGTATTTGCCCCGGTCGAAACCCGCGCCAGGCCGCCGGGCATCACCGAATAGCCCTCCGGCGTCGCCACCGCGTAGGCACGCAGGCCGACCGCGCGCGCCTGCAGGCGGCGCTCATGCTCACGGCTCCAGGTCGGGGCCTGCGACAGTTCGACCAGCTCCTGCGCGACATAGGCATGCGGCCTTGCCTCGATGCGTTGCATCATCTCGGTTCGCGCTTCGCCCTGCAGTTCGTAACCGAACACCGGGTCCATGCGCTGCGACGGGTAAGCCGGCTTGATGACCAGATCGTCGAAATTCTCGCGCACGTAGTCGAGCGCCGGCTTTTCGCCGCACCACCAGGTTCCGACCGATGGCATCGCCAGCTCCTCGCCCAGCAGTTCGCGACAAATTGCGGGCAAAAAGCCCATCAGCGCGCCGGAAGCAACCATGCCGCTGCCCAGCGCATTGGCGACGACGACACGGCCGGCACGTGCAACATTGACCAATCCGGAGATGCCGAGCGCCGAATCGCCGCGCAATTCCAGCGGATCGCAATAGCTGTCGTCCTGCCGGCGCAGAATCACATGGACCCTCTTGAGGCCGAGCAGCGTCTTCAGGTAAACCGTTTCGCCCCGCACCGTCAGATCCTGACCCTCGACCAGCGGGTAGCCAAGATAGCGCGCCAGATAGACATGCTCGAAATAGGTTTCGTTATAGGGGCCGGGGGTCAGCAACACGACATGCGGTTGCTCGCCTTCATCGAGCGGCGCCAACGCCGCCAGACCGTCCTGCTGGTCGCGGAAATAGTCGGCGATATGCTGAACATGCAATTTGCGGAACATCTCGGGAAACACGCGCGAGACGATCAACCGGTTTTCCAGCGCATAGCCGGCTCCCGATGGCGCCTGCGTGCGGTCGGCAATGACCCACCAGCGACCGTCCGGCGAGCGCGCCAGATCGACCGCGTAATTGTGCAGCCAGACCCCGCCGGGCGGCTTGATGCCCTGACAGGGCCACAGATAGCCGTGCTGGCCATAGACCAGCGCCGGCGGCAGCAGCCCTTCCGCCAACAACCTGCGCTCGCCGTAGAGATCGCCGAGGATCGCGTTGAGCAGTCTGGCGCGCTGGGCCACGGCAACTGAAAGTTCCGCCCATTCATCGTGCGGAATGATCAGCGGTAGCGGATCGAGGGCCCACGGCCGATCGGAACCCTTGGCATCGGCGTAGACGTTGTAGGTGACCCCGTTTTCCTGAATTCTCCGGTCGACAAACTCGAGCCGCTCAAGCATCTCGTCCGGCGCCAGCGAATCGAGACGTTCAAAGAACTTCTGCCAATGCGGCCGTACTTCACCTTCGCCCAACAACATTTCGTCGTATCGGCGTGAACTACTCGGGTAGATTGCGAGAAGTGGACTGGCCATAAGCCTGCAACACAAAAAAAGCGGACCGTTGCCGGCCCGGACCGCGCAGCCCAGGGGCCACGCCTTCATCTTCAACGATTAAAACCGGCGCAAGTCTAGCGTAAACGGGTGCTCGGCGTTGACCTCCGGCGCCGCCAACTGCATCCTGCCCGGCGTATGGCCAAAGCGGAAGAAACGCGCCAGGCGCCGGCTCTCGGCCTCGAAAGCATTGACCGGGAAGGTGTCGAAGCTGCGTCCGCCAGGGTGCGTCACATGGTACTGACAGCCGCCCAGCGAACGCTGCATCCAGGTATCGACGAGGTCGAACACCAGCGGTGCGTGGACACCGATCGTCGGATGCAGGCACGACGCCGGCTGCCAGGCGCGATAACGGACACCGGCCACCAGCTCGCCGTTGGTGCCGGTCTTCTGCAACGGCACCGGCACACCATTGCAGGTCAGCACGTAGCGCTCGGGGGCCATGCCCCTGATCCTGACCTGCACGCGCTCGACCGATGAATCGACATAGCGCACGGCGCCGCCGGCCGCCCCTTCCTCGCCCATCACATGCCATGGTTCCAGTGCGTGACGCAGCTCGAACTCCATTCCCTTGACCGCGAAATCGCCGTACTTCGGGAAGCGGAACTCGAAGTGCGGCGCAAACCATTCCGCCTTGATCGGGAAACCGGCGGTCTGCATTTCATCGATGACATCGCGGAAATCCTGCTCGACGTAAAACGGCAGCATGAAGCGGTCGTGCAGTTCGGTTCCCCAGCGCGCCAGGCGCAGCGGGACATACGGCTCCTTCCAGAAACGGGCGATCATGGCGCGCAGCAGCAGTTGCTGGGTCAGCGACATTCGGGCATGCGGCGGCATTTCGAAGGCGCGCAGTTCGAGCAGGCCGAGGCGGCCGGTCGGGCCATCCGGCGAGAAGAGCTTGTCGATGCAGAATTCCGAGCGGTGGGTATTGCCGGTGACATCGGTCAGCAGGTTGCGCAGCACGCGATCGACCAGCCACGGCGGAACATCTTCGCCCTCCGGCGGAATCTGGGCGAAGGCAATTTCCAGTTCGTAGAGGCTGTCGTTGCGTGCCTCGTCGACGCGCGGCGCCTGGCTGGTCGGCCCGATGAACAGGCCCGAGAACAGGTAGGAAAGGCTCGGGTGGTTGTGCCAGTAGGCGATCAGGCTCTTCAGCAGGTCGGGCCGACGCAGAAAGGGTGAATCGCCCGGCGTCGCACCGCCAAGAACGAAATGGTTGCCGCCGCCGGTACCGGTGTGGCGGCCGTCGACCATGAACTTTTCGGTCGTCAGGCGCGAGAGATGTGCCATATCGTAGAGGTGTGTGGTCTGGTCGACCAGTTGATCCCAGTTCTGCGCCGGATGGATGTTGACCTCGATGACACCGGGGTCGGGCGTGACGCGGAAGTTGGTCAGGCGCGGGTCGCCCGGCGGCTCGTAACCCTCCATGATGAGCGGCAGATCGAGCTCCGTTGCGGTCGACTCGACGGCAGCGACCAATTCCAGATAATCGTCGAGCGTCTCGGTCGGCGGCATGAAGATATATAGTCGGCCCTGACGCGCCTCGGCCGCCATCGCCCGGCGGCTGATCCAGCCCGCTGACTCCTTGAAACCGGGCACCGTGTCGGGTGCCTTTTCAGCCACGCCGCCAGCGGCGTCAGACTTTCCCGCCGGACCCCCGGTGGCCGCGACGGTCGCGGGCGGCAGCGCGGACCACGCCGCCGTCTGGCGAACGATTTCGGCATGGCTGCGCAACGGCGCGCGTGCCTGCGACGGATCGGGCGGATTGACATAGGGATAGTCGCTTTCCGCCGTCCACGGCTGCGATTCGAGCGGCAGCCGGTAACCCAGCGCCGAATCGCCGGGGAACAGGTAGCAGCGTTCCGCGCGCAGGAACCACGGGCCGCTCTGCCACTGCTGGCGGGCGTTCTTGACCACCGGCAGCACGTGGCCGACGACATGGGTCAGGCCCTGGGTGAAGATTTTCATCAGGCGTTCGCGTTCGAGCGGATCATCTACCCGCGAATCGAAAGGATCGACATTGGCCGGCAGGCGGCGCTCGCGCCACAGGTAGTAATAGGCATCCTCGAAAGCCGGAAAGACATATTTCGGATCGAGCGCCAGCTTTTCGGCGACACGCTTCATGAAGCGCTCGGCATGCTCGCTGGTCATGCCGTAATCGCGTTTTTCATCGGCATGGAGCGCCGGCGAACCCCAGATCGGCTCGCCGTCCTTGCGCCAGAAACAGTTGAGACTCCAGCGTGGCAACTGCTCGCCGGGGTACCACTTGCCCTGACCGAAGTGCATCAACCCGTTCGGCGCATAGCGCTCGCGCAGGCGGTGGAACAGTTCGGCGGCGTAGATCCGCTTGGTCGGGCCGAGCGCGGCGGTATTCCATTCGGCACCATCCGGGTCGTTGACCGCGACGAAGGTCGGTTCGCCGCCCTGGGTCAGGCGGACATCGAGCTCGTGCAGGGTTTCGTCGACCTGATGGCCGAGGCCCTCGATCGCCCGCCATTGTTCGTCCGAATACGGCTTGGTGACGCGCGGCGCTTCCCAGACGCGGGTGACCTGCATGAGGTGCTCGAAGGTCGTCTCGCACTTTTCGATACCGCCGGTCACCGGCGCCGCCGAGGCAGGCTGCGGCGTACAGGCCAGCGGAATATGGCCTTCGCCGGCGAACAGGCCGGAGGTCGGATCGAGGCCGATCCAGCCCGCCCCCGGCAGATAGACCTCGGTCCACGCATGAAGGTCGGTGAAATCGGCTTCCGGCCCCGACGGACCGTCAAGCGATTTGACGTCGGCGGTCAACTGGATCAGATAGCCGGAAACGAAGCGTGACGCCAGACCAAGGTGGCGCAAAATCTGGACCAGCAGCCAGGCCGAGTCGCGGCACGAGCCGGAGCGCTTCCTCAGCGTCTCTTCCGGTGTCTGCACGCCGGGCTCGAGGCGGATCGTGTAGGCAATGTCCTTCTGCAACCGGGCATTGAGCGCGACCAGAAAATCGACGCTGCGCGTCTTTTCCAGGGAGATGCCGTCGATGTACTTCTGGAACAGCGGCGTTGCCGGCAGCTTGAAGAGAAACGGCGCCAGTTCGTGGCGCTCCCAGGTCTCGTAGGTGAAAGGAATCGTCTCGGCATGCGGTTCGAGGAAGAAATCGAACGGATTGATGACCGACATCTCGGCCACCAGATCGACTTCGATGCGGAACTCGCGCGTCTTCTCGGGAAAGACCAGGCGCGCCAGATAGTTGCCCTGCGGGTCCTGCTGCCAGTTGATGAAATGCTGCGCCGGACCGACCTTCAGCGAATAGGACAGGATGCGCGTGCGCGAATGCGGACACGGACGCAAGCGGATGACCTGCGGCCCGAGATTGACCAGGCGGTCATAGGAATAATGGGTAACGTGATTCAGTGCAACGTGGATGGACAAGGGTTTGCTCCGTTGAGGTCAGGCCGCTTCAGCCATCGGTACCAGGAAATCGCGGCTGATGCCGTCGCCGAGCAGGTAGATGCGGTCCATGAAGTCGGTAAGCCATTCGTGCAGGCCATGTTCGAGGATGTCGTCGACCCGCGCATAGTGCAAGTGGGCGTGGAGTTGGCCAGCCTGACGAATGGTTTCGCTGGATTGCCCGTTGGCTACCAGGCCAAGGTTCTTGACCACGCCGTTCATGCAGAAATGCAGCGAACGCGGCATGTCCATGCGCAGGATCAGCAGTTCGGCGACCCGCTCGGGGGTGATGACATCGCGATAGGCCTTGCGATAGACCTCGAAGGCCGAAACCGAGCGCAGCAGCGCGCCCCACTGGTAGAAATCGGTGGCCCCCTCGTCGCCATGCGGGCGCAGGACGTGAAACTTGACGTCGAGAATGCGCGCCGTGTTGTCGGCCCGTTCGAGCAGGGTGCCAAGGCGGATGAAGTGGAAGGCTTCGTCCTGTAGCAGGGTGCCGAGCGTCGTCCCGCGTGACAGCGAGGAACGCATCTTGACCCAGTCGAAGAACTCGCCGATGCCGGCGTTCTTGATCTGCTCGAAGCTGCGTTCGCGGGCTTCAAGCCAGGTCGAGTTCATCGTTTCCCACATTTCGGCGGTGATCGTACCGCGCACGGCGTGGGCATTTTCGCGGGCGAAGCGCAGGCAAGTGTGGATCGACGCATGGTTGAGCGGATCGCTGACCATGAATTTCAACACATTTTCGGCGTTGACCGCAGGATAGCGCAACGCGAAATCATCCTCGAGGCTGTTCAGGGCGATGACGGCATTCCAGTTCTGGTTCGCTGCTTCCAGCGATTGTGGAACGAGCGACATTTGCCACGTGACGTCGAGCAGGCGCGCCAGGCTCTCGGCCCTTTCCATGTAGCGGGCCATCCAGAACAGGTGGTCGGCAGTGCGGGATAGCATGATCAGTCCTCCAGAATCCAGGTATCTTTGGTGCCGCCGCCCTGCGACGAATTGACGACCAGCGAGCCCTCGGTCAGCGCGACCCGGGTCAGACCGCCCGGCACCATGTTGACGCAGTCGCCCGAAGACAGCACGAAGGGGCGCAGATCGAGGTGGCGCGGCGCGATGCCCTCACCGATGAAGGTCGGGCAGTTGGACAGCGCCAGCGTCGGCTGGGCGATATAGCCTTCGGGCTTGGCGAGCAGCAACTGGCGGAACTGCGCGATCTGCTCATTGCTCGCCGCCGGTCCGACCAGCATGCCGTAGCCGCCGGCACCGTGCACTTCCTTGACCACCAGTTCAGCCAGGTGATCGAGCACAAATTTCAGATCATCCGGCTTGCGGCACATGTAGGTCGGTACGTTGTTCAGCTTCGGTTCCTCGTCGAGGTAGAAGCGGATCATGTCCGGAACGTAGGGGTAGATCGACTTGTCGTCGGCAACGCCGGTACCGACGGCATTGGCCAGCGTCACGTTGCCGGCCTGGTAGGCGCGCAGGAGGCCCGGCACGCCGAGCGCCGAATCGGCGCGGAAAGCCAGTGGATCAAGAAAATCGTCGTCGATGCGGCGGTAGATGACATCGACGCGCTGCGGCCCCTGCGTCGTGCGCATGTAGACCACCTCGTCCTTGACGAACAGGTCGCGCCCTTCGACCAGTTCGACGCCCATCTGCTGGGCGAGGAAAGTATGCTCGAAATAGGCGCTGTTATAGGCGCCCGGCGTCAGCACGACGACGGTCGGATCGCTGACCCCCTTGGGCGAGACAGCGCGCAGCTTCTCGAGCAGCAGGTCCGGATAGTGCTGAACCGGTGCCACCTTGTGCCTGGCAAACAGTTCGGGGAACAAACGCATCATCATCTTGCGGTCTTCAAGCATGTACGAGACGCCGGACGGGACGCGCAAGTTGTCTTCGAGCACGTAGAACTCGCCGGCCCCGGCGCGGACGATGTCGACGCCGGCGATATGGGCGTATATGCCGCCTGGTACATCGACACCCTGCATGACCGGGCGGTACTGCGTGTTGTTGAGCACCTGCTCGGCCGGAATCTTGCCCGCCTTGAGGATCTCCTGATCGTGATAGACGTCATGCAGGAACATGTTCAGCGCCCTGACCCGCTGGCGCAGGCCGGACTGCATCGCTTTCCATTCAGCTGCCGGGATGATGCGCGGGATGATGTCGAAGGGAATCAGGCGTTCCTTGCCGGCTTCCTCGCCATAAACGGCGAAGGTGATGCCGACACGATGAAAAGCCAGGTCGGCCTCGGCACGCTTGCGTGCGATGCGGGCCGGCGGGGTCGCCTTGAGCCATTCGTCGTAGCCCTGATAGTGCGGTCGGACGCCATCTTTGGCGTCAATCATTTCATTATAGAAATTCATGGTGAACAACTCGTCGCTGAGAATACTCTCGAGTCAACCAAGCAGATTTCGCGCCATCAGCAACAAGCACATCGAATCAGGGTGTTACAAATCCGGCCTGAAACGCAACGCCCCAATGCAGTGCATGGGTTTTCAACATGGTGCAAACATCCACAGACATGCCGTCACCGACGCCGCCTACATAAAAAAACCCGCCGGATCGCTCCGGCGGGTTTCTATGGATTGAAACGGAAAGCGATCAGGCGCGTTCGAAGATGACCGCGATGCCCTGGCCACCGCCGATACACATCGTGACCAGGCAGTACTTGCCGCCGACGCGCTCCAGTTCGTAGAGCGCCTTGGTGGCAATGAAGGCGCCGGAACAGCCGACCGGGTGACCGAGGGCGATGGCGCCGCCGTTCGGGTTGGTCTTGGCCGGATCGAGGCCGAGCACCTTGGCAACCGTCAGCGCCTGGGCGGCGAACGCTTCGTTGGATTCGATGACGTCCATCTGGTCCAGCGTCAGGCCGGCCTTCTTGAGCGCCAGTTTGGTTGCCGGGATCGGGCCTTCGCCCATGATGTCGTTCGGCACACCGGCGACGGCGTAACCGGCGAGCCGGGCACGGGCCTTGTGGCCGGCCTTGGCCGCAACGTCGGCGGCGGCCAGCACGAAGAAGGCGG
>CAZGPO010000023.1:2979-16474 GCA_964527745.1 uncultured Dechloromonas sp. | reverse complement strand
AAAGGATTCAACTAACTCGCTCGTCTCCGGCCGTTGCCAGTGTTCCCATAAGCCAGCCAGCGCAAGCGGGTGCGCGCCCGGACTGGTAAATCTCAATTTCTGTTTCTTCGTCTGCCCGGGTATCTCACGCCACTCAAAGAATGCCGAAACAGGAACGATGCAGCGGCGGCGCTTGAATGCCGCGCGGAAGCTCGGCTTCTCGGCTACCGACTCGCCGCGTGCATTGAAGGTGTGCTGGGCAATCTTGTCGTCCTTCGACCAGGAGGGGATCAGCCCCCAGCGTGCTGGCAGGGCAAGTCGCTGACCATCGCGCACACGGATGATTGGCGCCATGTTCGTCGGCCGCACATCAGGATTGCTGAACGCTGCCGGTTCTGCCGACAGCAGAAAGTAGAGCGCCAGCATCTGCGGGGATTCGTTCAGGTCGTAGCGGCCACACATGGGGACATTGTGCATCACATCAGCCGGAACACCAGCTTCTGTGATGACTTTGTGGAAGGCAAGATAAAGCACCCCACCCCCAGCGGTTCAGCCCCTGTCAGTTCGCCCGCACCCTCGGCAATCCCGCCCAACTTGTGGTGTAGCCTGGCGACAGATTGCCCCGGCGCATCTGCAAAGAACGATCGACCCCCTCTGCGGCCAGGCGCAGCACACCGCGGCCCTAACGTCCGTTGATGCTGTCCAGGACGCCCATCAGCCGCTCCGAGCGACCATCCATCGCGCCCCCTTGGGTATCGAACAAGGCAAACTGCCGATGGCTTCTGGGTACCAAGTCGAGCAGCATCACTCCGGCCTTGTGATACCCGAATCCCGGCCGGTAGATTCGACGCAGGACTTTCAGCGCCCAAGCCGTCAGCACGCGGGTATCGGCCGATGCCTCCGGCAGAGGGACGGTCACGCCCCGCTGATACTGCGGCGCCTCGGGTTTGAAGATGTTCGTCCGGATATAGACCTGCACCGCACCGGCCAGGGAATCCTGCGCCCTGAGCTTCACGGCGGCTTTGGCAATGTAGCTGGCGACGGCTTCCTCAAGGTCCGCCAGGTCATAGACCAACGTCCCGAAGGAGCGGCTGCTGATGATCTGCTGCCGGTCAGGCACCAGTTCTTCAAGCGCCAGGCAGGACACGCCGCGCAATTCCCGCACCGTGCGTTCGAGAACCACCGAGAAACGGGCGCGGATGGTTTCTGCATTCATGTCACGCAACTCGCGCACGGTCTTGATCCCCATCGCGTCCAGCCGGGCGCTAATCTTTCTCCCGACGCCCCAGACTTCCCCGACCTCGATACGCCCAAGCAGGCAGGTCAGCGTCTCCGGGGCCATCGTCGTGAAATCGCACACGCCGGCCGTCCCAGCCAGTCCCTTTTTGGCGCAGTGATTCGCCAGCTTGGCAAGCGTCTTGGTCGGGGCGATGCCGACGCAAACAGCCAGCCCTAGCCAGTCGGCAATCCGTTGTCGAATCTCCCCCCCGTAGCCTGTGAGGCCACCAGGCCAATTGCCGAACCCCGATACCTCCAGAAATGATTCATCGATGCTGTAGACCTCGATGTTCGATGTAAAGCCAGACAAGACTTCGACGACCCGGTTGCTCATGTCGGCATACAGGGCGTAGTTGGAGGAGAAGGCCACGATGCCATGACGCCGGGCCTGCTCGCGGATCTGGAACCAGGGCACGCCCATCGGTATGCCCAGCGCCTTGACCTCGGCAGAGCGGGCAACGACGCAGCCATCGTTATTGGATAGCACGACGACCGGCTTGCCCTTCAGTTTCGGGTCGAACAGCTTCTCGCATGAGGCATAGAAGTTGTTGCAGTCGACCAGGGCAAACACCGGCATGGTCACACCATGCGCTTGAACTTGCCGACGACGACGCCCCATATTTCCAGGTCGATGCCATCGCCGATGGGCAGCGGAGGATACGCAGAATGTTCAGCGACCAGCGCGACCTTGCCTGCCCGCCGGTAGAGTCGCTTGACCAGACGTTCACCATTGACGAAAGCGATGACGATATGACCGTGGCTGGGGCGAACGCTGCGGTCGACCACCAGGATGTCGCCATCAAAGATTTCCGCTCCCTGCATACTGTCGCCCTGCACTGGAAAGAAGAAGGTCGAGACTGGATTGCGTACCAGGTACTCGTTGATGTCGAGGCGTGCGTCCTCGTAATCTGCAGCCGGTGATGGAAAGCCGGCGGATACCTTTACCCCGTCGAGGGGAAGGTACTGCTTAGGTGGATCAGGCAGCGGTAGCAGTGCGGTCTGCGTCTGGCGGTACATGGTGCGCTCCTTGTGGACTGTATTTTTGTACAGTTACCCCGTGGGGCGCAATACTGTATGCCGATTGGATTGCGCCAGACCAGAGCAAGACGAATCAAGATTGCAACTTGCTGATTGCTGACGCTGTGTTAGCGTTAACTCAACCATCACGAGCGGTCCTGAACCCATGATCGACACGCACTTCTCCACGCCCCCGCCGCAACCTGGCCGAGTCGCGCTGCCGCAGAAAGCCGCCGATCGATCCGGCTGGAGGCGCTGGATGCCGGGGCTGCAAACCCTGCGCAGCTACGAAACTGCCTGGCTGCGTCACGACATTGTCGCCGGACTGGTGCTGACGACGATGCTGGTTCCGGTCGGCATCGCTTACGCGGTGGCGTCAGGAGTTCCGGGCATCTACGGTCTCTACGCGACGATCATCCCGCTGCTGGCTTATGCGCTGTTCGGTCCCAGCCGCATCCTGGTGCTGGGCCCCGACTCCTCGCTGGCCGCAGTCATCCTCGCCGTTGTCCTGCCACTGTCCGGCGGCGACCCCATGCGGGCCATCGCCCTGGCCAGCATGATGGCCGTCGTGTCGGGAGTGGTATGCATCGTGGCCGGCCTGGCACGCCTCGGCTTCATCACCGAACTGCTTTCCAAGCCGATCCGCTACGGCTACATGAACGGCATTGCGCTGACAGTATTGATCAGCCAGTTGCCCAAGCTGTTCGGGTTCAAGATTGATGGTGCCGGCCCGGTAAAAGACTTATGGGCCATCGCGACGTCGATCCTGGATGCCATGGCCAACTGGATTACGTTCACGGTTGGTGCAGCCACCTTGGCGGTGATCCTGCTGCTCAAGGGCAACAAACGAATTCCGAGCATCCTGATTGCGGTAATCGGTGCAACGATTGTCGTTGGCATACTGGACCTTGCCGTGAACGCCAATGTCTCCGTGCTCGGCACCCTCCCCCAGGGCCTGCCTGCGTTCGCCATCCCGTGGATCACCACCGCCGATATCGTCCCCGTCCTTACCGGCGGGCTCGCCGTCGCGCTCGTTTCCTTCGCCGACACCAGCGTGCTCTCGCGCGTCTATTCGGCGCGTACCGGTACCTATGTCGATCCCAACCAGGAAATGGTAGGGCTGGGCGCAGCCAACCTCGCCGCCGGATTTTTTCAGGGCTTTCCGATCAGCAGCAGCTCGTCACGTACCCCGGTAGCGGAGGTGGCGGGTTCAAGAACACAACTGACCGGCGTCGTCGGGGCGCTCGCCGTAGCCCTACTGCTGCTGGTAGCGCCGGACCTGTTGCAGAACCTGCCCACCAGCGCGCTGGCAGCGGTCGTGATCGCATCGGCCATCGGGCTTTTCGAGTTTGCCGACCTGCGCCGAATCTATCGCATTCAGCGCTGGGAATTCTGGCTCTCGATCGCCTGCACCGTCGGCGTGGCAATGCTGGGCGCGATCCCCGGCATCGGCCTGGCGATCCTGATTGCCGTCATCGAATTCCTGTGGGATGGTTGGCGCCCTTACTCGGCGGTTCTGGGGCGCGCCGATGGCGTCAAGGGCTACCACGACATCACGCGCTATCCCGATGCCAGGCGGATTCCCGGCCTGGTGCTGTTTCGCTGGGATGCGCCCCTGTTCTTTGCCAACGCCGAACTGTTCCGCGATCGCATCATGGACGCCGTGACTGAATCCCCGACACCGGTGCGCTGGCTGGTCGTTGCGGCAGAACCGGTCACCAGCGTGGACATCACCTCCGCCGACATGCTGGCCGAACTCGACGAAGCCCTGCACGCAGCCGGCATCGAACTCTGCTTTGCCGAGATGAAGGATCCGGTCAAGGACAAGCTGAAGCGATTCGGGCTATTTGCCCGGTTGGGCGAGGAGACCTTCTTCCCGACCGTGGGCGCCGCAGTCAGCGACTATCTCGCCACCCACCCTGTGGAGTGGGTGGACTGGGAAGACCGTAGGCCATGAGATATCGAGACGATGGGCCTAGCCTCTTTGAGCCGTTAGCATCAAGCCATTCTTCGGGGTGTCGGCGAGCCCAGTTCAAAACGCCAAGTTGAGCGAGCCAACGAGAATTTGGTCGTCCGCTCCCGGGTTGAAGCAGAACACGCCAAGGGTCACGTACTTCACGGTAACCTAGGCGAAGGGACCGCGCTGGAAGTCTCGCTCGCCGCCATATAGCCGGGTCCGCTGACCGGCTATCCCGAAGCGCAGCCACTCGACAGGACGCAGGCCGAGTTCGCTCCAGGCGTAGGTATAGCTGTCGCTGTGCTCGTTTTTGTCCTGTACATATTCGGCTTCGACATAAAAATCCAGCACCCGCCAGGCCACGGCTGCTTCCACCGCGGGAATCACGGCATGGATATCGCCCCAGCCGCCACCCAGCATTGGCGTCAGCTTCCAGGTAAGCGTCTCGCCACCGGAAAAACTCCAGCCGACAAAAGCGGAACTGGCGCCGACCGCTTCGTAGTTATAGCGCGCCTCGAGATGCAGCGGGCCGCGCTCGGCTATCCCAACGACCGACGTGAAACTATCGCCGCCACGGACCTGGGTTGGGTAGGCGGTGAGGGAAAAATCCCAGGTCGGTTCGGCAGCTGGCGGCTCGGTGGCCGCCTCGTCGCCGGCCACGGCCAGCGTGGCTTGGGCGATCATGGCAAGCGCAAGAAGTGGTTTTTTGAGCACCGGTCAGCCGCCCAGCGCGTTGATCGCGGCGACGAGCGCCGTGCCCAGGCCAGCCATCATGAAGCCGACCTTCCAGCTGCCGTAGCCGGCGTAACGGCCAAGCGCGAGTCCACCGAAGAAAAGCATGAGAAGGGAGATGCCGCGCGACACCGTTAACGCCACCCCGACATCCTGGATCAGCAGAAAAGGCACGACAACCGGAAAAGTGGCAGCAACCACGATCAGAAAAATCGCCAAGGCAGCCAGCAGATCGTCCCCGTTCAGTCTTGGCCGGGTCGGCATATGCAGCGCTGCGATGCGGCCGCGGATGGCTTCGAGCTCGGCCTGAGCAACAAGCCCCGCCACGCCCTGCGGCAGGGAGTCCTCGACCAGCCGGCGACCGCCTTCGGCGTCGGCCGCCTGCACCGAGCGCACCAGGGTCAGCCGACGGCCACGCTCAGTCACGGTGCGCACCAGGTACATCACGGCATCGACCAGGCCCCAAGCAAGATTGCAGCCCAAGGCGGTGACGAACATCTCCCGCACCTCGTCGCGCCCGGCACCGGCGACCGTCACGACGCCAATGAAGGTGAGCGCCATGAACAGCCCGAACAGCATTTCGGATACCCGGTCGACTACATTGAGCACCGGCTCACGGGATTCTTTATCAATGTAGTTTGTCTCGGTCATGGCTTTTCCCCCATACATGCTTCATGCAATCCGTCTTGCGCTGATCATTCCGCGATACTTGCGAGCCAAGCATACGCTTACGCACTTGGATTCAGCCAATCTGTTGCATCGACCGGTTGAATCCAAGACCCACAATAGACATTCACCGCCTCGGTGGGCCTGCGCCGGCGTCCTCTACGTGATGGGCCGGCCCCAACCGCCACTGCCGGAAGCGCCTACCGCGGTTGTCCCGTAAAAAAGGACAAAATCACGCATGAAAAACCCAGCGCGCGGCCGGGTTGCCCAGTGCATTGCCGCCTTGCTCATAACCCTGGCGCTTGTGCGGGGCCAAGCTTGGATGTCTGATCGTGCCGCGACGAGCTGATCGTCGTTATCGGTGACCTTGAGATGCACCAACCGCCCGCGGCGGCTTCTGCGCACAGGCGTGCAGCAAGACTGGTCACGCTGCCGATGGTCGCCTGAGATCCAAACAGAATCCAGCACTGCGCTAGAACAGCACCCCCATCAGCTTTTTCAGCAATTCTTCCAGCGACATCATGGTCAGCGCCAGCGGCACGATCGGCGCCAGCGTGGCGCCCACAAGGCGCAGGATATCGTCCCGCTTGACCGGCACGATGCGCATGTTCTGCACGACCGAGAAGCTGTTTCCCATGTCGGCGAGGGACTGGATGTCAGCGCTGCCGATGCGCAGCTCATCCGCCGGCGCGCCGCCGCGCACCCATTTGGCATCGAACTAGCGAACGTAGCGCTCGGCCAGCGTCCCGTATTCGCGGGAACCCGTGCGCTTCGCTTGGGCAAGCTGTGGCGCAAAGACCAGGAGCGGGAAGAGAACCACGCACAGCATCAGGATGACCACGAGGGCAATTTCGACCTTGAACTGTGGCAGAGTGCCCCCCATGAAAAAGATGCGGTTGGCCAGGTTGCCGGCAAGCAGGGCGCCGTGCGCCACGGCGAGGACCGCGAAGGCATGGATCTGTCCGGAGACAAAACCCAGGCCGCCGAGGCAATCCGGATGAGTGGGAACCAGGCTCAACTCGATGCGGGATACCTGCCAGAGGAAGCGCGCCCAGATGAACAGTCGAAAATACCAGCGCAGCAACAGGAACTGGAAGATCGGCACACTCACGTAGGCGAACCACATGCCGGCGAGCGAGAACTGCGAACCCGTGGCAGACGGGGTCGCGTACCACGTCGCCGTGTCGAGCGCGATGTACTGGCGCCAGACGACCAGAACGCCGACTCCATAGACGAAGGCGATCAGCAGCATCTCGGCGAGCACCGAATTGCGCAGCCGGAACGCCGAGGCGACGGCTGCCTCAAAACGCGCCATGGCGTTCGCGGGAATCATGTTTCGTTCAAGGAACTGCTTCAGCAGGGGCCGCATGCGCCGGTGCACCACCAGTTCGGCGACGATCAGCAGGGGCAGCGCCACCAGGAAGCGGACGTGGGTTTCGATGTCGAAGAGGAACGGCACGCCCGTGCTGCCGCGCCACAAGTTTCCTTCCAGACCCGAGAGCAGCAGCAGCGGCAGCCACGCCAACAGCGCAATGACGATGATGCGCTGGCGCACCATCATCAGCGCGTCGTCGGTCAGGTGCGCCCGCCGGAAAAGCTGGAAGAGCGGCCCGCCCAGGACGAGCGAGAACTCGGGCGGATTGCGAAGCAGATCCCAGTCGTGGTGAGGTTCTGTCGTACGGATTTTCATTCCTGTCTCCTCGTGATGCCCACAACTTCTAGCCGCCAGGGCGTCCCGCTTATATTGCTCTCTAGTAATTCCTTTGCATAGCCTGTGGCCCTTGCCGCTTGTTCCGCCGGGAGGCCAAGCGGCCCCGATTATGGAGGTTTCCCACCCGGCGCGTGAGATGCCTGCTGGCCATCAGGGGCGACAGGAAAAGTCAGTCATTGCGAGAACCGAATGCTCAAGTCAAGCGCGTGACGTTCGAATGATCGCTTTGTGCGACGCCGGCAATCATGATCTACTATGAAACCAGACACCAAACGTTGCTGCGACGGAGTTTGAGCCCCGACTTCGTCAAAAGCAGATGAAGGTGGGTCCAAAAATGTGCCATGGAATTCGCGGGGTCGCAGTGTAGCAAGTGCGCGACCAGGCGCGGTCCGGTTCGAGTCGAATGTTTTCTTGGGAGAATAGGTCATGGCTGAAATCACACCGCGCTGGGAATGGCGCTCATTCGGCCAGCGCTTTGGAGAGGCGGAGGCGCGGCTGGCGGCACTGACGCCGAGTGGTGTGCAGGAGAGCGATGAGGTCTATCTGCTCTCCGACGCCGGCGACAACGTGAAGGTCCGCGATGCGTTGATGGACATCAAGGTGCTGCGTGAGGTCAATGCCGATGGCCTCGAGCAGTGGACGCCGGTGATGAAGGCCGGCTTCCCGCTTCCGGCAGCCGAGGCGGAGAAAGTGCTCGAAGCGCTCGGGTTGCCGATCCCGACGCCGCTCCGCACGAGCTATACGCTCGACGAATTCAGCGAAGACTTCGCCAAGCCGGGTAGTGTGATTCGTATGGTGAAAGTCCACAAGCGGCGGGTCCGCTACATGGTCGGCGGTTGCACGGCCGAACTGTCCGAAGTTGTGGCGAACGGCAAGCCTACTCGCACCATCGCCGTCGAGTCGACCGATGCTGAAGGGGTCATCCGCGCCGTCCGGGAACTTGGTCTGGGCGGTTACACGAACACCAGTTATCCACGCGCATTGGCCGCCCTGATTGATGACGGGCCGGAGCGCTACGCCATCATCGATGCCGGCACCAATTCCATCAAGTTCCACATCGGCGAGCGCGACGACGCCGGACGATGGCGCACCGTCGCCGACCGCGCCGAAGTGACGCGCCTCGGCGAGGGACTCGACCAGCAGGGCGTCATCATCGACGCCGCGCTCGAACGCACCGCCGCAGCGATTGCTGCCATGGTTGACGAGGCCAGGCGGTACAGCGTGCGGGCGATCGCTGCCGTCGGCACAGCCGGCCTGCGGATCGCCAAGAACGGCAACGAAGTGGTGGATGCCATCCAGGCGCGCACCGGCGTTCGCATCGAGGTGATCTCGGGCGAAGAGGAAAGCCGGCTGGCTTACGTGGCGGCAAAGGCCGGCCTCGGATTGAAACAGGGCTCGCTGGTCGTCTTCGACACGGGCGGCGGCAGTTCCCAGTTCACCTTCGGGCACGACTCCGTCGTGGACGAGCGCTTCAGCGTCGACGTCGGTGCCGTGCGCTACACCGAGCGCTATCGACTCGACTGCGTCGTTTCGCCCGAGGTGCTGCGCGAGGCCATGGCGGCGATCTCGGCGGACCTCGCGCGCATTGACGGGCGCCCGGTGCCTGACGCGCTGGCGGGGATGGGCGGCGCGGTGACCAACATGGCCGCGGTGAAGCACGGCCTCGCCACCTACGATCCGGCCGTCGTTCAGGGCACGGTGCTCGACCGCGCCGAGATCGATCGCCAGATCGAGCTCTACCGATCGCAGGATGCCGAAGCCCGCCGCGCCATCGTCGGTCTCCAGCCGAAGCGGGCGGAAGTCATCCTCGCCGGGGCATGTATCGTTCGGACGGTGATGGAGAAGCTGGGCAAGGATAGCTTCACGGTCAGCGATCGCGGCCTGCGTCACGGCGTTCTGGCCGAGCGTTTCGGGGCCTGAATGTTTTGCTACGCTCAACATAGAAAGCTCGGGCGAATTAGCTGAATTTTTACCGAATGCAACGAAAGGGATGTAGACCATGACTAGCGAGACAACCACAAGAACCGCGAAGCCCACGTCGAGCGCAAAGCCCGTTAAGGCAACGAAGGCAGTAGCGTCCCCCAAGAAGACACTAACGCCCCGCAAGGCGGCGAAGTCCGCTCAGCCCGCGCTGGCAAAACCCCTTACGAGTGAGCAGATATTCGAAATGTTCACGCTCGTGAAGGGGGCGACCAGCGTTGAACTGAAGTTGTCGGTCCCAGTCGGCGTTGGCCGCGCGACGGTCAAGAGCATCGGACTCGACCCGGTCGAGGCACAGCCCCGGCAGGCATTTTTCTTCGATACGCCCGATCTGGCCTTGAACAAGGCCGGCGTCGTCGTCCGTGCCCGGCGTATCCAAGGCGGCGACGGCGATACGGTCATCAAACTGCGCCCGGTAGATCCGTCCACCATCGACCCGGATCTTCGCCGCTCGGCGGCCTTCAAAATCGAGGTGGATGCGATGCCGGGCGGATTCGTCTGCTCGGCGTCCTTCAAGGGTGCCTGCACCGGCCAGGAGGTGCTCGACGTGGCCTCGGGCGAGATGCCTTTGCGCAAGCTGTTCTCCAAGGAACAGCGCGCCTTCTATGACGCGCACGCGCCGGCGGACATCACGATGGACAAGCTGGTTCTCCTCGGTCCCACCTTCCTGCTCAAATCCAAGCACCAGCCGAAGGCGAAGGACTTCGATCGCCCCATCATCTTGGAAGTGTGGATCTATCCTGATGGATCAATTGTCATGGAGGTCTCCACCAAGTGCCTGCCGAAAGAAGCCCTCCAGGTCGCTGGCGATTTCAAGGACTATCTGGCCCGCCACGGCATCGCGCTCGGTGCAGACCAGTCTGCGAAGACCAGGACCGCGCTGGAGTTCTTCAGCGCCAGGCTCAAGAAAGAGGGGTCGGCCGGCTGAGCGACCTCGGAGGGGGCGAGCGGCCAATTGAGCTTTGTATACGTCGGCATTTACTGGAACAATCACCATCACCTGCTACATGCCGTGCACGGCGTCAGCGGTAGTGTCCTCCGGGCCAATCTGCACCTGTTATTTTGGCTATCGCTCTTTCCCTTCGTAACTGGCTGGATGGGCGAAAACCATTTCGCGCCGCTACCCACTGCATTTTATGGTTTTGTGTTGCTGATGGCCGGTGTCGCCTATTGGATTCTCACGCGGACGATCATTTCCGTTGAGGGCAAGCATTCATTGCTGGCGAAGGCTGTGGGCAAGGATCGCAAGGGCAACCTGTCGATCCTACTCTACGCAGTGGCGATTCCAATGGCCTTCTATAACCAATGGATATCCCAAGCGCTATATGTCGTCGTCGCGCTGATGTGGCTCGTCCCCGATCGACGAATCGAGAAAGTGCTTACTGAACGGGAGACCTAAACGCAGCGGGCATAGCTGTTTGGCCGTCGTTTGATCCCACACACAACCCGACACAAACTGTTGCAAGCGGTTACTTGAGTTGCCGCTGTCCGGCCAGTATCTTGCAACTCATGCGCTGTATCCCCCAACAGCGTTGGCGGCCCAACCTTCCCCCTCCCCCAATGAGGGCCGTCTTGAAAGCCTCGCACTCCTCCCCCGGTGCGGGGCTTTCGTCTTTCCAGGTTTGCCAAATGTTCGACATCCCATGAAGAAAATGAACTCGGGCGCCTCATCAACATCGACTCCTGGTCACGACAGAAAAGGGAGCAAGCGATGACCATGGCAAGGTTGTTAAAATCCGAAGCAGATGTATCGCGTTTTTACTTGGAAAAGGGGGGCGTCGCATGAAAGAAATCGTTGGGTACGCGTTATCGGTTTTTTTGGGATTCTTCGCCATCATGAACCCGATTGCCAACACCCCCATCTTTCTCGGGCTGACCGCCAATGACACGCCGGACAAGAGAAAGCGGGTAGCGCGGCAGGCCCTGTTGCTGGCCTTCGGTCTCGTCGTCGTATTCGCCCTCTTGGGTAAGCTGATCTTCAGCTTGTTTGGAATCACGTTGCCGGCATTTCAGATCACCGGAGGCGTTTTGGTTGCACTGATCGGTTACCAGATGCTGAAAGGTGAACAATCAGTAGTCCATCAACCGTGCGCTGATGACCAGAAGGTCAGTATGGAAGCCGCGTTGAGCATCGCTGTGACGCCACTGGCGATGCCGATTCTGGCGGGACCCGGAACCATTGCCACGGCCATGAATTTCGCCTCTGCTGGCAGCTTCATCGACATGCTTGTCACCATCGTGGCGTTCGCAGTGCTTTGCTTGATCACCTACGGGTTTTTCATTTCTGGTGAGCGCCTGATGTCCGTTTTAGGTCAGAACGGTTTGAATGTCATCACCCGTATCATGGGGCTGATTCTGGCGGTAATCGGGGTCCAGATGTTGATCACCGGCGTGTCAGGCGCCATCAAGATGTACTGAGAATCTAGATACATAGAATTGATCTGGGATTAGGGGCAACCTATCGATGAAAAAGTTACTTCTAAAGCGCGCTTACGACTCTCCGGCACCCAGCGACGGTTTCCGCATTCTGGTGGATAGACTTTGGCCAAGAGGGGTGACGAAAAGCGCCGCGCAAATCGATCTTTGGCTTAAGGATGTTGCCCCTACTACAGGCTTGCGCAAATGGTTTGGTCACGAGCCGGCGAAATGGATAGAGTTTCAGGCACGCTACCGTCACGAACTGATGGAGAATCCAGAGGCCGTTGTGCAGATCATTGAAAAAGCACGTCACGGCGTAGTTACACTCGTCTATGCAGCAAAGGATATGGAGCACAGTCATGCACTCGTGCTCAAGTCATACCTGGAGCCCACGAATATGCCCGATAACACCTGATAAGCACGTAGCAGACCCTTTGAGACCAAGGAGAATTGTCAAGTGGAGTTCAAGGACTATTACAAGATACTCGGTGTAGCCAAGACGGCCACCGCGGATGAAATCAAGAAGGCATACCGCAAGCTGGCGCGCAAATATCATCCGGATGTCAGCAAGGAAGCGGATGCCGAAGTGCACATGAAGGAGGTCAACGAGGCCAATGCGGTGCTTTCCGATCCGGAAAAGCGCGCAGCCTATGATCAGGCGGGCAGCGCTTATCGGCCAGGCCAGGAGTTTCAACCGCCACCGGACTGGGGAGCAGGCTTCGAGTTTTCCGATGGCGGCGCGCATGGCCCGTATGGCGGCAATTCAGCGGAGTTCAGCGACTTCTTCTCGAGCCTGTTCGGCCAGGCGGGAACCCGCCGGGGTTCAAGCACCCATCAAGCGCGTGGCGAAGACCATCATGCCAAGGTAATGATCGAACTTGCCGACGCCTATCATGGCGCGACACAGACCATCACCCTGCGTGCCGCGCGCCTCGATGCGACCGGCCACGTCTTTACCGATGAACGCACGCTCAAGGTGCAAATTCCGAAAGGCATCAAGGAAGGCCAGCACATTCGCCTTGCCGGACAAGGAAGCCCGGGATTCGGCGGCGGAACCGCGGGTGACCTGTATCTGGAAGTGCATTTCAAGCCCGATGCGCGTTATCGCGTGGAAGGGCGGGACGTTCATCTGTCGCTCCCGGTAACGCCGTGGGAGGCCGCTCTCGGCTCGGCAATCGACGTACCGACCCCGGCCGGCGCACTGCGCGTAAGCGTCCCGGCCGGTTCGCAGTCCGGACGCAAGCTGCGCCTCAAAGCGCGTGGCATCCCCGGGAATCCGCCCGGCGATCTGTATCTGGTTCTGGAGATCGTGGTACCGCCGGCCGACACCGATAATGCCAGGGCACTTTATGAAACCATGGCGCGCGAAATGCCCTTCGATCCGCGCCAACGAATGGGAGCCTGAGCCATGATGAACGAAGAGATCTTGAGCGGCGTCGTGATCGATGAAGCTGCGCTAAACCTCGACGAACTGGCGTGCGCCTGTGCTGTCGAGTCAAACTGGATCGTCGAGCGGGTCGAGGCCGGCTTGCTCGGCAACATGGCTGTCAGGCAAATCACCCGCTGGCAATTCACCAGCGCCGAATTGGTTCGCGCCCGTCGTTTATGTGCCGTGGAACGCGATTTCGACGCCAACCCCGAAACCGCTGCCCTAATCGTCGACCTGATCGAGGAAGTGGAGCGCCTCAAGGCCCGAATCACCGCCGCCGAGCTGCCGCTCCATTCTCGAACTGAAGAAAACCCTGCACTCGCTGACC
>CAZGPO010000023.1:0-2969 GCA_964527745.1 uncultured Dechloromonas sp. | reverse complement strand
GATGCTTCTTGAGCAGGCAGAGCCTGAGTTACTATTATGCTTAAAATAAGCGCAAAATATTTCATTGTATGTACCGCTTCCGTAACTACAGGCTAGCGCACCTCACATATCATTGAACGCATCGAACATAAAGAGCATCGGGAAATCATGAAAGCCATCGGTCATGACCGCCTGGACAAAGTCACCCTCGACGCCCGCAGGCATGCTGAATCGCGAGCCGCGGAATACCATGATGCAGCCCCGCAAGACCTGCTCAAGAACAAGTCCTGAACATTCGGCAACTCCCATGGCAAGCGAACAGCATCATCTGACCATCACAACACGCGGCCGGGGCTCAATGGATATTTCGTCCGCGATTGCCAACATTGTGGCGGTTGCCACGGTCGACACTGGAATTGCCCACATTTTTGTGCGCCACACCAGTTGCGGCCTGGGAATTACTGAAAACGCCGACCCTTCGGTGCGCGGCGACCTTGAAACACTCCTGCAGCGCTGGGCGCCGGATGGCGACCCTGCCTATCGTCATGATCTGGAGGGCGACGACGACATGGCCGCACACGCCCGAGCACTGTTGACCGGTACGGCGCTGAGCGTGCCCTTCGCCAAGGGCCGGCTGTTACTCGGTACCTGGCAGGGCATTTTCCTCTTCGAGCATCGCGCGCAAGGGCATCGGCGCGAGATCGTCGTCACCCTGCTCGGCTGATTTCAGCGCTCGGCGCTTTCCCGAGCCACTGCACCGCAGGCATGGCAGAAACGGGCAAAGGCGCTCTTGCGCTCATTGCATTTTGCGCAGTGATCGAACAGGCAAATGCCGCAGTGCGGGCAATAGTCGATTGCGCTATTCGTCAGATCAACCGGCCGTTCGCAACCGGGGCAGACCTTCTTGGCCAAACGGGCCAGGGCCGTGTCGTAGCTCAGTTCCTTGCGCCGCTCGACGTCGGGCAGCGCTTCGGCCAGCTTCTGCCGTTCCAGGTAGCGATTCAGCGCGATGATGGCGTAGCGTCCGACCAATACGGTGATGACGATGCCGACCACGTAGCGCACATAGCCGCCGTAGCTCGGTAGATAGGGCACGAGTTCGACAAAGAAGGCGAAAAGCGCGAAGTAGATGAAGCCCCAGACGAAGGGCCACCAGGTGCTCCTGCGCTTCCTGGCGAACAGCCAGCCGGCGATGCCGAGCAGCGGCAGGGTCAGCGTCAGGCGGTAGAGAAACACCCGCAATTCCTGGCCGCGCAGTTCTGTTGCCAGCTTGCCTGCAGCGGCCCGCTCCAGTTCGTGCAGTTGATCCTGTGCCCGCGCCTCCGCCTGCTGGGCATCGAGCAGCGTTTTCTGCTGTGCCTCGATGTCGCTCAGCGCCTTGCGCTCCGTCCCTTTGAGTTCGTCCAGTTCCCGCGTGCGGACGATCAATTCCGGATCCTGTTCGGCGCGCCGCGTAACCTGGCGGGTTGCCAGCCAGTTGTTGAAGGTTTCGTGCGCTGAAACTGAATTGGCGCGCGCCGTGTTGTGCTTGAGTCGGGCCTGCTCAAGCCTGTCCTGTGATTCCTGGCGGGTTTTCTGGGTCTGCTTGATGATTTCGCGCGCCTGTGCCGCCGCCGGCTTGTCGATGAAATCGGTTAGCGTGTAGTGCTGTTCCACTTTGGGCAGATTGCGAACGACCGTACCGCCCAGACCGATCAGGAAGCTGGCGAAAACGAAGGCGACAACCCACAAGCCGAAACGGAACCATTTTTCCGAAAGACGCAGCGCCTTGCTCATCGCTTTTCTCCTTTGAAGATGGCTGTTGCCCTTTTCCACACGCCAACCATCACCATGGCCAAGCCACCGCCGATGATGCCGACCACCGCATTGAGCGCCAGTGAAACGGTGCCGCCCAGCATACCGATGTTTGCCGCAACGGCTTCGATGCCGTGATGTAGCGGCGCGATGCCATGCACCAGGATGCCGCCGCCGACCAGAAACATCGCCGCCGTGCCGATCACGGTCAGCGCCTTCATCAGTTTCGGCGCCGCCAGCAGCAGGCTCCTGCCGACTGCACGCGCCGCCGCACCGGGCTTGTCGAGCAGATAGGCCCCGACGTCGTCCATCTTGACGATGCCGGCGACAATACCATAAACACCGACCGTCATGATCAGGCCAATCCCGCTCAAAACAGCGAGTTGCGTGGCAAACGGCTTGTCGGCCACGGTGCCCAGCGCGATGACGATGATCTCGGCGGAGAGCACGAAGTCGGTGCGGATGGCCCCCTTGATCTTGTCGGCCTCGAATGCCGCCAGATCGACGCTTTCATCGGCTACCGCTGCCACTTCCTCGGCATGGTGCGCCGCATCTTCGGCAGCACTGTGCAGCCATTTGTGCGCCAGTTTCTCGGCACCCTCGAAACAGAGATAGAGGCCGCCAACCATCAGCAGCGGTGTCACCGCCCACGGCATGACGGCGCTGATCGCCAGTGCCGCCGGTACCAGAATCAACTTGTTCTTCAGCGAACCGACGGCCACGGCCCAGACCACCGGCAGTTCCCGCTCGGCACGCACGCCGGACACCTGCTCGGCATTCAGCGCGAGGTCGTCACCAAGTACCCCGGCAGTTTTCTTGGCCGCCACCTTGGTCATCACGGCAACGTCATCGAGGATCGACGCGATGTCGTCAAGCAGTGCAAGCAGGCTGGCTCCGGCCATCTCATTTCCGTTCTATGGGCTGAAAACACGCCATTCTAAAGAATAAGGCCGCGCAAGGTAGAATCCCGCCGGCACTCCATGTTGTGGTCGACCGGCATTTTTCCCTATTTTCATCGCGCGTGTCTTGCCACCGTACGCAACTCCGTTGATATGAGCACCCATTCGCGCCTGCATTCTGCCGTCCTGTCCTTGTTGCTCCTCGTCACCGGCATTGCCACCGCCCAACCCTTACCCCGGCTGGCCGCGAGCACCGACGACGTGACGGTTTCCGGCATTTCTTCCGGCGCTTACATG
>CAZGPO010000022.1:3176-16778 GCA_964527745.1 uncultured Dechloromonas sp. | reverse complement strand
ATCCGCACCTGATCTATCCCGGCCAGGTCGTCTATCTCGACCGCTCGGGCAAGACGCCGCGCCTGCGTCTCGGCAAGCGGGTCAAATCCGGGCCAACCAAGCTCGGTCCGCAGATCTATTCGGAACCGGTTGAACAGGCAATCCCGAGCATTCCGCCGAATCTCATCGAACCCTTCCTGTCGAAGCCACTGGTTATCGAGCAGAGTCAGCTCGACATCGGCCCGCGCATCGTTGCCGGTCCCGAGTATCGCGGCATGATGGGCAACGGCGACCCGGCCTTCGCCAGCGGGATACCCGATGCCAGCGTCGAGCGCTGGCATATCTACCGCCCGGGCAAGCCGCTCACCGATCCGGATACCGGCCTTGTCATCGGTTACGAGGCCTTTTTCCTCGGTAACGCCCGATTGGTACAGCCGGGGGAACCGTCGGTTCTCGAGATCACGGCGGCCAAGGAAGAAATCATGCGCGGCGACCGCTTGGCACCTGCGCCGCCTGCCAATATCATCTCCTACGTGCCGCACCGTCCGGACCGCGAGGTTTCCGCCAAGCTTATGAGCATCTACGGTGGAGTCAATGAAGGCGGCAAGGCTTCTATCGTCACCCTCAACCGGGGCAAGAACGACGGACTTGAAGTCGGCAATGTCCTCGCCGTGTTCCGTAATCGCGTCGCACTAGCCATTGATCAGGACACGTTGAAGCGCGTCGAAACACCGATTCCAGAAGAACGTTATGGGTTGATCTTCGTCTTCCGCGTGTTCGACGGCGTTTCCTACGCACTGGTTCTTGAGTCGTCGAAACCGATCACCATCGGTGATTCCGCAAGAAATCCGTGACCGAAAAGGAAGGGCTGGCCGCCTGGTTGCGGCTGACCCTGACCCCCGGCATCGGCGGCGAGACGCAGCGTAAGCTTCTCGCCGCTTTCGGTTTACCCGAGGCCATTTTCGCTGCCGGTCGCCTGGCGACTCGCGCTGTCGTCGGCGAACGGGCCGACCAGCTTTTCGATTTTGACCCTTCGGATGCCGTCGACCGCAGCATTGCCTGGGCCGAACAGCCCGGACAACATATCCTGACCCTGGCCGACTCCGACTATCCGCAGGCCTTACTGGAAATTCCCGACCCACCCAGCCTACTCTATGTGCGCGGCGATCCGGCCCTGCTCCATAAACGCGGGCTGGCCATTGTTGGCAGCCGCAACGCAACGCCGCAGGGGCAACAGACCGCCGAAACATTCGCCCGGACTCTGGCCACCAAGGGCCTTGCCGTCATCAGCGGTCTCGCCCTCGGCATCGACGCCGCCGCCCATCGCGGAGCCTTGACTACCGGCGGCGCGACCATCGCCGTCATCGGGACCGGCGCCGACCGCATCTATCCTTCACGCAACAAGGAACTGGCGCTGGCGATCGCTGAACGCGGCGCCATCATTTCCGAATTCCCGCTCGGCACCCCTGCCATCGCCGCCAATTTTCCTCGGCGTAACCGCATCATTTCCGGTCTGGCGCGCGGCGTGCTGGTCGTCGAGGCGGCGCCGGAAAGTGGCTCGCTAATTACCGCCCGCCTCGCCGCAGAGCAGGGGCGCGAAGTGTTCGCCATCCCCGGATCTATTCACTCCCCGGTGGCGCGCGGATGTCACAAGCTGATCAAGCAGGGCGCCAAGCTGGTCGAGACGGCGCAGGACATCCTTGAAGAACTGGGCAGCTTTGCCGATTCCAGTGTTGTCGAGCAGCCCGTCGCCAGCAGAGACGAAAGCGATGTTTTGAAAGCCCTCGGTCACGATCCCTGCGGACTCGACGATCTGGTCGACCGTACAGGCGTGAGTGCCGACCGCCTGCTCGGTGAACTGCTGACGCTGGAACTCGACGGCCTGATCGCGACCTTGCCCGGCAACCGCTACCAGCGCCTCGCCTGATTCCATTTATATAGAGAGACGGCTTGCCAAGCCGCGCACCGGGCACTTATCATGCCCCGGCACCCTACAGACAGAACCCATGACTAAAAAGCTGATCATCGCCGAAAAACCCTCAGTTGCAGCCGATATCGCCAAGGCGCTGGGGGGCTTCACCAAGCACGACGACTATTTCGAAAGCGATTCGCACGTGCTGTCGTCGGCCGTCGGCCACCTCCTGGAACTGTCCTGTCCGGAAGAATTCGAGGTCAAGCGCGGCAAATGGTCTTTCGCCCATCTGCCGGTCATTCCCCCGCATTTTGCGCTGGCGCCGATCGCCAAGACGGAATCGCGACTCAAGGTGCTCAACAAGCTGATCAAACGCAAGGATGTCGATGGCCTGATCAACGCCTGTGACGCGGGGCGCGAAGGGGAACTGATCTTCAATTACATCGCGCAAAATTCAAAAACCACCAAGCCGGTTCAGCGCCTGTGGTTGCAGTCGATGACCCAGGGCGCCATTCGTGAAGGTTTTTCACGTTTGCGCAATGGACAGGAAATGCAGGGCCTGGGAGATGCCGCCGTTTGCCGTTCGGAATCCGACTGGCTGGTCGGCATCAACGGCACGCGGGCGATGACCGCCTTCAATTCGAAAACCGGCGGCTTTCACCTGACTACCGTCGGCCGCGTCCAGACACCGACGCTCGCCATCGTCGTCGAACGCGAACGGAAAATCCGCAAATTCATACCGCGCGCCTATTGGGAAGTCGAGGCCGAGTTCGCCGCCAAGGCCGGCAACTACGCCGGCAAGTGGTTCGACGAAGCCTACAAGGGCAAGGATGAAGACGAACACGCGCGCGCCGACCGCCTGTGGGAACGAACCCGGGCCGACGCCATTCGCGCTGCCACGCTCGGCAAGCCGGGCATCGTCAGCGAGGAAGCCAAGCCGGAAACCCGGCTCTCGCCGCTACTTTTCGACCTGACCAGCCTGCAGCGCGAAGCCAACAGCCGCTTCGGCTTTTCGGCCAAGACGACGTTATCACTGGCTCAGTCGCTCTACGAAAAGCACAAGGTCCTGACCTATCCGCGAACCGATGCGCGCTGCCTGCCAGAGGACTACATTCCGACCGTCAAGGCCACCCTTGCGGTATTGACCGGCGAAGGCGCCGGCAAGGGCCACGACGAAGTACTGCTCGCCCGTTACGCACCATTCGCGCACCAGATTCTGGCACGCAACTGGGTGATGCCGAACAAGCGCATCTTCAACAACGCCAAGATCAGTGACCACTTCGCCATCATCCCGACCCCGCAGGCGCCGAAGAACCTCAACGAACTCGAACAGAAACTCTACGATTTCGTCGTCAGGCGTTTCCTGTCGGTCTTCTTCCCGGCTGCCGAGTTTCTCGTCACCACCCGCATCACCCGCGTCGAAGGCCATCCCTTCAAGACCGAGGGCAAGGTGCTGGTCAATCCCGGCTGGCTGGCGGTACATGGCAAGGAGGGGCAGGAGGGCACCGAAGGCAACCTCGTTGCGGTCGACGCCGGAGAAAGGGTAAATACCGAGGAAGTGACCGTCAAGGCCAACGAAACCAAGCCGCCGCCCCGCTATTCGGAAGCCACACTGCTGTCGGCCATGGAAGGCGCCGGCAAGATGGTCGACGACGAGGAACTGAAAGCGGCGATGGCCGGCCGCGGCCTGGGCACACCGGCGACCCGGGCGCAGATCATCGAGAACCTGATCGGCGAGCAGTACATGCATCGCGAAGGCCGCGAACTGATCCCGACCGCCAAGGGCTTTTCACTGATGACGCTGCTCAACGGCCTCGGCATCAAGGAACTGACCCAGCCGGAACTGACCGGCGAATGGGAATGGAAACTCGGCCGCATCGAAAAAGGCGAATTCACGCGCACCGAATTCATGCGCGAAATTGCCGAGATGACCCGGCACATCGTCGAACGCGCCAAGACCTACGACAGCGACACGATCCCCGGCGATTTCGGCCTGCTAACCGCGCCCTGCCCGCGCTGCGGCGGCCTAATCCGTGAAACCTACAAGAAATTCATCTGCAGCGACTGCGATTTTAGCCTATGGAAAATCGTCGCCGGCCGCCAGTTTGAACCTGCCGAAATCGAAACCCTGATCAACGATAAGAAGGTTGGTCCGCTCACCGGCTTCCGTAACAAGATGGGCCGTCCTTTTTCTGCGGCGATCAAGTTGAATGACAATATGGAACCGGAGTTCGACTTCGGGCAGGACAAGGCCAGCGAGGGTGACAACGCTGAGCCGGTCGATTTCTCGGGACAGCAAAGTCTGGGAAAATGCCCGAAATGCGCGGCGAATGTCTACGAACACGGCACCTCCTACGTCTGCGAAAAAGCACTAGGCCCGGCCAAGACCTGCGATTTCCGCTCCGGAAAGATCATCCTGCAGCAACCGATCGAAGCAGCACAGATGCAGAAATTGCTGGCTGACGGCAAAACCGATCTGCTGAAGGAATTCATTTCCAACCGCACACGCCGCAAGTTCTCGGCCTATCTGGTCACCAAGGAGGGCAAGGTCGGGTTCGAGTTCGAGAAGAAAGTTGCCAAACCCAAGGCACCGGCCAAGAAAAAAGCCGAGACAGCAACCTGAATCAGGTGCGCTGAAATTTCACGTGAAACTTCAGCGGACGGCAGTCGCCCCCGGCAACCGGCACGACAGCAAGGCCGCGCGTACGGCGTCAATGGCCTGCGGTCGCGGATAGGTCACCCGCCAGACGAGTCCGACCGTACGCGACGGCTGTTCCCCGGAAAATGGCAACACCTTGACCATCGGCTCGCGCTCGATCAACGGATCAGCGGCGGTACTCGGCATCACCGCCACCCCGGCGCCGCTCGCCACCATGTAGCGGATCGTTTCCAGCGAACTCCCCTCCAGCGAATGTTCGAGCGCGTCGGGCCCGGTCAGCCGTGGGCAGGATTCCAGCACCTGATCGCGAAAGCAGTTGCCCTGCCCGAGCAGCAGCAGATTTTCACCATCCAGTTCGCTGGCGGCAACATCGGCCCGCGCACTCCAGGCATGCCCGGCCGGAACGACGACGCGGAACGCTTCGTCATAAACCGGCTGGGCCACGAGGCCGGCTTCGGCGAACGGCAGGGCGATAATGATGACGTCGAGTTCGCCCGCCTTCAACGCCGGGATCAAGTTGGCGGTGAAGTCCTCCTTGAGAAAAAGGGGCATTTTCGGTGCCTGTTTATTCAGTGCCGGAATCAGTTGCGGCAGCAGATAAGGCGCGATGGTGTAAATGATGCCGACGCGAAGCTGGCCGGACATCGGGTCGCCGGTTGCCTCGGCAATTTCTTCGAGCTTGACGGCCTCGTCGAGCACCCGCCGTGCCTGGTCGACGATGCGCTCGCCAAGCATCGTGATGCGGATGTCGTTGGTGCCGCGCTCGAAGAGCGGCGCCCCGATCTGGCCCTCGACCTTTTTGAGCGCTACTGAAAGGGTCGGCTGGCTGACATGACAGGCCTCCGCCGCCTTGCCGAAGTGGCGCTCGCGAGCGAGCGCGACGATATAGCGCATTTCGGTCAGGGTCATCGCGAATATCCCAGCTTTTCCAGGTCGACCGCAGCAAGCCAGCGCCACTCGCCAGGTTGCAGGTCGGCCGGCAAAGATAATTCGCCAACCGCCTCGCGATGCAATGCCTCGACACGGTTGCCGGCCGCCGCGACCATGCGCTTGACCTGATGGTATTTGCCGCTGGTCAGCGTCAGGCGGAGCAAATTTGCGCCGGCCTTTTCGCAGGCAGCGGCCGCAATCGGCTCGGGTTCGTCATTCAACAGCACACCGGCAAGCAAGCGGCCGATCTGCTCTTGGTCTACCGGGTGCTTGGTCGTAGCCAGATAGACCTTCGGCACCTTGCGTCTGGCGGAAGACAGGACGTGATTCAGCTGGCCGTCGTCGGTAATCAGCAACAGGCCGGTGGTATCCGCGTCTAGGCGCCCGACCGGTTGCACGTCGCGTTCGCGCAACGGAGCAGGCAACAAGCTCAGCACGCTAGGATGATGCAACGGCTTGCGCGAACATTCGTAGCCGGCCGGCTTGTTCAGCATCAGGCAGGCAAACTCGACATAGGGCCAGTTGACACCGTCGACTGTCAATACGAGGCCCGCGGTATCGATTTCGACGAAGGGATCGGTGCAAACGGTGCCATCGATGGCGATCTGTTCGTGGCGGACCAACGAACGACACGCCTTGCGCGTCCCGAAGCCCTGCTTCTGGAGGATACGTTCTAGTTGCATGGGCGGAATGCTAACATTCGGTCATGAATTTCGAACATCTCATCCAGATCAACGATCCCGAAAACCCGCTCATCGCGCCGCTGAATCGGGCGCAGATCTGGGAAGGTCTGGTGCATCGCATTGAGAACCCCATGCCTTTTCTGCCCGGACTCGAATCCTGCACCATTCTCGAACGGCAAGCCAACGAACTGTTACGCGAACTGAATTTCGGCCCAGCCGTGATTCAAGACCGCGTCACACTGGCCGAAGCGCAATGGGTGCGCTTCGATATCCAGCCCTCGCCAACGCACCCCGGCGGCAGCCTGACCATCACCATCGAGGAACCACAACCGGCCTTCCTGTTTCTACGCTTCGCCTACCGGACGACGCTGGCCAGCGACCCGAATTCCGAAGAGCGCGCCTATATCGAATACATCAAATCAGCCTACCATCAGTCCGACGTCGATTGCGTGCGCCTGATCCGGACGCTGGCCGCAGGGGGGGCGCTGCAATAAACGTAAAGGGTTCCGGACTGCTGTGATCATAGAAACAAAGGCCGGGCCTGGGGTCAACGCTGAAAAATGCGCAAAATCCCGCTTATTCGACGCCTTGGCTGGCAAGATAATCCTCATAACCGCCGAGGTAGTCGATGATCCGGCCATCGTTGCGAACTTCAAAAACCCGCGTCGACAGCGAAGAAACGAACTCACGGTCGTGCGACACAAAAATCAGCGTACCGGGAAATTTTTCCAGACCACTGTTTAGCGCCTCGATCGATTCCATGTCAAGGTGGTTGGTCGGTTCGTCCATCAGCAGCACGTTATGCTTCGACAGCATCAGCTTGCCGAACAGCATGCGGCCCTGCTCGCCACCGGAAATCACATTGACCGGCTTCTTCACTTCGTCGCCGGAGAACAACAGGCGGCCGAGCGTACCGCGGATCAGCGTTTCGAGATCGCCGCCGTCTTCGATGGTGGCGCGGGCATAACCGGCAATCCATTCGGTCAGGCTCTCGGTGCCGGCGAACTGGGCACTGTGGTCCTGCGCGTAGTAGCCAGTGTTGGCTTTCTCGGCCCATTTGATGGTGCCGAATTGCGGCTGCAGTTCGCCCATCAGGAGCTTGAGAAAAGTCGTCTTGCCGACGCCGTTTTCGCCAATCACGGCAATTTTTTCGCCGGCGTTGATGGTAATGGTCAGGTTGTTGAAAATTTTGCGCTCACCGCCTTCGTAGGTGAATGAGAGATTTTCGATCTCGACCGCCTGGCGGTGCAGCTTGGCCTTTTCGTCGTAATCGAAGCGGATCCACGGATACTGGCGCGACGACGGCTTGACGTCTTCCGGCTTCAGTTTTTCGATCAGTTTCACCCGGCTGGTTGCTTGCTTGGCCTTGGAAGCGTTGGCTGAAAAGCGGCGGACGAAGGTCTGCAGTTCGGCGATCCGTTCCTTGGCCTTGGCATTGGCGTTCGACTGGCGCTCGCGGGCGGCCTGGGCGGCTTCCATGAAATCGTCGTAGTTACCGGCGTAGGTCGTGATCTTGCCGTAGTCGAGGTCGGCCATGTGGGTGCAGACCTGGTTCAGGAAGTGGCGGTCGTGCGAGATGATGATCATCGTCGAATCACGATTGTTCAGCACGTCTTCCAGCCAGCGGATGGTGTTGATGTCGAGGTTGTTGGTCGGCTCGTCGAGCAGCAAGATATCCGGATTGGCGAACAGCGCCTGGCAGAGCAGCACGCGCAGCTTCCAACCGGGCGCCACCTGGCTCATCGGGCCGTTATGCTGTTCGGTCGGGATGCCGACGCCGAGCAGCAGTTCGCCAGCCCGCGATTCGGCGGTGTAGCCGTCGAACTCGGCAAACTGATGCTCAAGGTCGGCGGCCTTCATGTAGTCGTCTTCGGTCGCTTCCGGGTTGGCGTAGATCGCGTCCCGTTCGGCCATGCAGGCCCACATTTCCTCGTGACCCATCATCACGACGTCGAGTACGCGCATGTCTTCGAAGGCGAACTGGTCCTGCTTCAGGTAGGCCATGCGCTCATGTTTTTCCTTCGAAACATTGCCGGCCGACGGCTCCAGCGCGCCGCACAGGATCTTCATGAAGGTCGACTTGCCGGCCCCGTTGGCACCGATCAAGCCATAGCGGTAACCTTCGCCAAATTTGACATTGACGTTCTCAAACAAGGGCTTGGCCCCGAACTGCATGGTGATGTTGGCGGCGACGAGCAAGGCAATTCCAATCTGCGCAAAGCGGTAAAGCAAAGGCGGAATTTTACCTTCTTTCAACAGGTTGACCGTGAAAGCCTGCCCCATTTTTGTGCAGTGCGGTGTAACATTCGAGCCAACAATGACTCGCCATCAAGGCAAGAGACAGCACATGGTTCCCCACCTTACGACCGCCCTGACCGGCCCCCTGCTCGAACTCGAGCGCCGGTTTCTCGACAACAGCACCGAAATCGAACAATGGTTTCGCGCCCAGTGGCAGGAGCACACGCCACCCTTCTATTCTTCGTGCGACCTGCGCAATTCGGGTTTCAAGCTGGCGCCGGTCGACACCAACCTGTTCCCCGGTGGCTTCAACAACCTGAATGCGGCCTTTCTGCCACTGTGTGTGCAGGCGGCGATGGTCGCCATCGAAAAGATTTGTCCGGATGCGCGCAACCTGCTGCTGATCCCGGAAAACCACACGCGCAACCAGTTCTACCTGCAGAACGTCGCGCAACTGGTCGCCATCCTGCACCAGACCGGCCTAAATGTCCGCGTCGGTTCGCTGTTGCCGGAAATCACGCAGCCGACACCGATCGAACTTGCCAACAGCCAGACGCTGCTGCTCGAACCGCTGGTCCGCTCGCAGTACCGCCTCGGCCTCGACGGTTTCGATCCCTGCGCCATCCTGCTCAACAACGATCTTTCGGCCGGCATCCCGAAAATCCTGCAGGACCTCAACGAACAGTTCGTCCTGCCGCCCCTGCACGCTGGCTGGGCGGTCCGGCGAAAATCCAACCACTTCGCCGCTTACGACGAAGTGGCCACTAACTTCGCCAAGCAGGTCGGCATCGATCCGTGGCGTATCAACCCGGCGTTTTCCGTCTGCCGCAGCATCAATTTCCACGAACGCCAGGGCGAGGAATGCCTGGCCGCCAACGTCGCCGCGGTACTCGACCTCGTGCGCGAAAAGTATGCCGAATACGGCATCGACGAGACACCCTACGTCGTCGTCAAGGCCGATGCCGGCACCTACGGCATGGGCATCATGACGGTACGCGATGCCGATGAAGTGATCGCGCTCAACCGCAAGCAGCGCAACAAGATGAGCGTCGGCAAGGAAGGGCTGGAAGTCAGCGAGGTGATTATCCAGGAAGGCGTTCATACCTTCGAAAAGCTGCGCGACGCGGTGGCCGAACCGGTCATCTACATGATCGACCGCTATGTGGTCGGCGGTTTCTACCGCGTGCATACCGGGCGCGGCAAGGACGAGAACCTGAATGCGCCGGGCATGCATTTCGAGCCACTGGCCTTCGACACCGGCTGCAACCTGCCCGATTACAGCAGCGACAACCCCGATTCGCCGCCCAACCGTTTCTATGCCTACGGTGTCGTCGGCCGCCTGGCCTGCCTGGCCGCCGCGCTCGAACTCGAACGCACCGCGCCCGAAGTGGTTGGCGAACAGTAAGCCGTGAGCGACGACCTCTCGGCACCTGGTGGCCGTGCGCTTAAACTGGCCTTCATCCTCGATCCGCTGCCCGAGCTGAAAGCTTACAAGGATTCGTCGGTAGCGATGATGCGCGCCGCGCAAATCAATGGCCACACGGTTTTCGCCATCGACAGCGCGACCCTCGCCTGGCAGAACGCCGGTGGCGTATTCGCTACTGCCAGACAACTGCAATTGCGTCCCGACGATGACGACTGGTATCGCGCCGACGAACAAAACTCACGCCCGCTGAACGACTTCGACGCGGTCATCATGCGCAAGGATCCGCCCTTCGACAGCGAATACCTGACCGCCACCTGGCTGCTCGAACGCGCCGAAGCCGACGGCGTGCGTGTCTTCAACCGGCCGCGCGCTCTGCGCGACCATTCGGAAAAGGTGGCGATCAGCGAATTCCCGCAATTCACGCCGACCACGCTGATCGCCCGTGAACCCGAGCGCCTGCAGCGATTCATCGACGAGCAGGGCGACGTAATTCTCAAACCGCTCGATGGCATGGGCGGCAGCCAGATATTCCGGGTCCGCCGGGATGACCCGAACCGCAACGTCATTATCGAAACCCTGACCCACGAAGGCCGGCGCACCATCATGGCGCAGCGCTATCTCCTGGAAATCGTCGCCGGCGACAAGCGCATCCTGCTCATTGCCGGCCAACCGGTACCCTATTGCCTGGCGCGCGTCCCAAAAGCCGGCGAAACACGTGGCAACCTGGCCGCCGGCGGCACCGGCGTCGCGCAGGAACTGTCGCCGCGCGACCGCGAGATCGCCGAAGCGCTAAGCCCGATCTTGTTCGGGCGCGGCCTGCTGCTGGTCGGCATCGACGTCATTGGCGACTGCCTGACCGAAATCAACGTCACCAGCCCGACCTGCATGGTCGAGATCAAACAGCAGACCGGTTTCGACGCCGCCGCCGCCTTTATCGCAGCCATCGAGCGGGAATGCGCCGTTTCCTGATTCTCTCTTGCCTGCTGCTGATCGCCGCCTGCGGGCGTGCACCCGTGCAGGAACAGCAGGCTTATGTGTTTGGAACGCGGGTCGAGGTACTGGTCGTCAGCACCGATCCCGCCCTCGGCAAACAGGCGATCAGCGCCGTGCTCCGCGAATTCGACCGCCTGCACCGGACCTACCACGCTTGGCAGGTGTCGCAACTCACCGAGCTAAATCTGGCAATTTCTGAAGGTCGACCGCAACCGGTGACGCCCGAACTCGCCACGCTGCTCGGCGAAGCCCGAGAGCTCGCCGCGCAAGGGAATCATCTGTTCGACCCCGGCATCGGCCAGTTGATCCAGATCTGGGGATTCCAGGCCGACGAATTCAAGGCGGAACTGCCACCCCAGACCAAAATCGATGCCTGGCTGGCGAGCAAACCGTCAATTGCCGACCTGACCATCACCGGCAATACCGTCACCAGCAGCAATCGCAATGTCGCCATCGATTTCGGCGGCTACCTTAAAGGCGTCGCGCTGGACCGTGCGGCGGCCATCCTGCGCAGCCAGGGTATCGACAATGCGCTGATCAACATCGGCGGCAACGTCATGGCGCTCGGCAACAAGCAGGGCCGCAAGTGGCGGGTCGGCATCCAGCATCCGCGCCAGTCGGGTCCGCTGGCGACGATCGCCCTCGAAGACGGCGAGGCGATCGGTACTTCCGGCGATTACCAGCGCTTTTTCGAAGTCGACGGCAAGCGTTACGCGCATCTGCTCGATCCACGCACCGGCTACCCGGCCGACCACACGCAAGCCGTCACGGTGCTGATTCCGCCCGGACCGAAGGCCGGCACGCTGTCCGACGCGTCCTCCAAACCCATCTTCATCGCCGGCCCGGAACACTGGCGGGAATTGGCGAAAAAGATGGAAATCGGCATGGTTTTGCGAGTCGACCGCGACAACCGGATTTTCGTCACTGCGGCACTGAATCCGCGGCTGGAATTTGTCGGCCAGCGCCCGGATATCGACATCGTGCCGTAAAAGGAGAGCTAGCTTGAACGTGCCCGTGCGGAAAACACGCGTTAAACTGGCATCAGGTTTTGACCACTGCGACCCGTAATGCCCACCATCCGCAACCTGCGCCACAGCGATATCGATTCTGCCATTGCCTTGCAAGGCCTTGTCTATCCCTCGATAGCGGCGTTCCGGCACGATCAGTTCGAAAACCTGCTGGCACTTTTCCCGCGCGGGCAGTTCGTGGCGGAACTCGACGGTCAGTTGGTTGGCATTGCGATCTCGCTCGTCATCCTGTGGGACGACTATAGCCTGCACCACACTTGGAACAGTATCACCAACCACGGCAATTTCGACACGCACGACACTCAACACGGTCATACCCTGTACGGCGCGGAAGTCTGCGTCAGCCCCGATATGGTCGGTCGTGGTATCGGCCATGCGCTCTATGAAGCACGGCGTAATTTATGCCGGCAGATGAATCTCAAGCGCATCATCGCCGGAGGCCGGCTGCCCGGATATCACAAGAAAGCCACCGAGATGACGCCCGAGGAATATTCCAAACGGGTCATCTGGGGCGACTTCTACGACCCGGTGCTGCGTTTCCAGCTCGATGAAGGATTCGACTACTGTGGTGTCCTGCATGGCTACATACCGACCGATGATGAATCAGTCGGTAATGCCAGCCTGATTGTTTGGCTCAACCGGGATTACGACCCCACGCAACCGACACGGTTGCCCGGCAAGGATTTTCCATGATCGGTTTAGGACCTTATAAAGGCCAGCTCAGGCTAAGTGAGCGCCCCCTTACTCTGGACATCTCGAATCGACGAAAATTGTCACCGGGCCGTCATTGACTAGGCTGATCCGCATATTGGCAGCAAAAACGCCGATGCCCACCGGCTTGCCGAGTTCGCGCTCGAGCTTTTCGACAAAGCGCCGGAACAGCGGTTGCGCTACATCGCCATGCGCCGCCCTGCTCCATGATGGCCGGTTACCCTTCTTCACCGATGCGTAAAGCGTGAACTGCGATACCGCAAGAATCTCGCCGCCCACTTCCCGAACGTTGCGATTCATCACCCCCGCGTCATCGGCGAACAAGCGCATCCGGACGATCTTGCCTGCCATCCAGTCGAGATCGGCCGCGTCATCACCCTCTTCGAAGCCGGCCAGCACCAGCAGACCGGAGCCGATTTTGCAGTTAATTTCGTGGTCGACCGCAACCGAAGCCTCGGTTACGCGCTGGATGACGACGCGCATGGTCAGTTCAACGCAGTTTCTGTCGCCTTCACCAATTCCTTGAGAAAACTGATCGCCCGTTCCAAGTCTTCCTTCTTCACGGCATGAGCGACGGAGGTATCGTTCCCAACCGGACGAGAACGATGCACAACATCTCCTCGCAGTTTCATATAGTGGTTCAACCGTTCGCGAACAAGTTTTGGCTCATAGTTGTTCCAAGCCCAACTCTCGGTGATATCTTTACCTGCATAGTCCCGGAAAAGCTGAATCGTCTTGTCCGATGTTGGATTGTGCAAACGTTTGATCTCATCATCGAGACGGCTTTTAACAAACGTGGCGATGGAACTATCTTGTAGGCAAGAAAGGCGTAGTTTCGCTGCTTCTTGGACCCTATCTTCGACATAGGTTTCCCAAGCGGTCATCGCCATAATGAGCCCTGCCCGCTTCAGTACTTCCGTTGCAGGTAGTGGTGGTTGGGTGTTGGAATTGAGCGACTTGAAGTGCTTCAATAGGTACTCTGCATCTTATATCGACAAGGCAAAGACATCAGCGGCTTTTGACATTTTCTCTGCTTGACGACG
>CAZGPO010000022.1:0-3166 GCA_964527745.1 uncultured Dechloromonas sp. | reverse complement strand
TATCGTACCGGGATAAAAATGCTTACGTACACTTTGACGAAATCGCTTAACAAAAAAATACAGGCTCCCTCTGGAGCCTGTATTTATCTGCATTTCTGGACAGTGTGCCTCAAATGTCCCGCGCAACTAATTGTGAAAATTCGCAACTATTCTGTGAACCTACACATAGACTCTCAGATGTCGATCCGCGCATTCAGTGCGTTGGATTCGATGAACGCGCGGCGCGGTTCGACCAACTCACCCATCAAGGTGGTGAAAATCTCGTCCGCCGCGATGGCATCGTCGATCTGCACGCGCAGCAGGCGGCGAACCTTGGGATCCATGGTCGTTTCCCACAACTGCTCGGGGTTCATTTCGCCCAGGCCCTTATAGCGCTGTTTGCTGATCCCACGCTCGACATCGGCGAGCAGCCAGTTCATCGCGTCGCCGAAATTGTTGACGACCTGTTTTTTCTCGCCACGTGCCATGAAAGCGCCGGGGCCGAAAAGATCGGCCAGGGTCTCGGCAGTCCGGCGCAGTTGCAGGTAGTCGCCGGAAAGCAGCAGGTCTTCGTCGATCAACCCGACCTTGAGATTGCCGTGATGCATGCGCTCGACCCGCAAAGTCCAGCGTTCCTGGATGTCATCGAATTTCGGAACGATGCGAATACCACTACTCAAATGTTGTGCCAGCAATTCGGCGCTACTCCAGGCACCGGTTTCCGAATACAGGTCAAGCTTGAGGTTGTGCTGGACCAGCACATTGAGAACCGCAGGATCGACGAGATGAGAAATACGGTCGATGACTGCTTCGGTCAATAGCCAGGAGCGGGCTAGTTCTTCCAGCGCCGAGCCGGTAATCGGCTCGCCGCCGGCCCGCGGCATCAGGCTTGCTTCTTCCATCGCCATACGCAACAGAAACTGGTGGTATTCCTGATCATCCTTGAGATAGCGCTCGGTCTTGCCGTGCTTGACCTTGTAGAGCGGCGGCTGGGCAATGTAAACGTAGCCGCGCTCGATCAGTTCGGGCATCTGGCGGTAGAGAAGCGTTAATAGCAGGGTACGAATGTGCGCGCCGTCCACATCGGCATCAGTCATGATGATGATGCGGTGGTAGCGCAGTTTTTCGATCTTGAATTCGTCCTTGCCGATACCGGTGCCGAGTGCCGTGATCAGCGTGACGATCTGCTCGCTCGAAATCAGCTTGTCGAAACGCGCTTTCTCGACATTCAACACCTTCCCGCGCAACGGCAGGATGGCCTGAAACTTCCGGTCACGGCCCTGCTTGGCCGAGCCGCCGGCGGAATCGCCCTCGACCACGTACATTTCGCAGAGCGCCGGGTCCTTTTCCTGGCAATCCGCCAATTTGCCGGGCAGTCCGATACCATCGAGAACACCCTTGCGCCGGGTCAGTTCGCGAGCACGACGGGCAGCTTCGCGGGCGCGGGAGGCTTCGACGATCTTGCCGGTGATGATCTTGGCGTCGATTGGGCGTTCGAGCAGGAAATCGGTCAATTTCTGCGCAACAACTTCTTCCACTGCCGGCCGGGCTTCGGAAGAAACCAGTTTCATCTTGGTCTGCGAAGCAAACTTGGGATCAGGCATCTTGACCGACAGAACACAGGCCAGACCTTCGCGCATGTCGTCGCCGGAAATTTCGACCTTGGCCTTCTTGGCAATCTCGTTTTCATCGATGTACTTGTTGATGACCCGGGTCATTGCCGCGCGCAGGCCGGTCAAGTGGGTTCCACCATCGGACTGCGGAATGTTGTTGGTGAAACAGAGTACCTGTTCCTGATAGGAGTCGTTCCACTGCATTGCAACTTCGACTCCGATCGTCACTCCGGTATCGCCAACCTTTGCCTCACCGGATGAACTGAAAATATTCGGATGGAGAACCGTCTTGGTCCGGTTGATGTATTCGACGAAGCTCGTTACCCCTCCGGCAAAGGCAAAATCTTCTTCCTTGCCGGTGCGCTGGTCAACCAGACGGATACGCACGCCGTTGTTGAGGAAGGAAAGTTCGCGTAGCCGCTTGGCAAGAATTTCGTAATGAAACTCGATGTGCTCGAAAATTTGTTCATCGGCACTGAAATGTACTTCAGTCCCGCGTTTCTCGGTGTTACTCATCACCTTAAGTGGTGATACCTCGACACCATCGCGGACTTCAATGCTACGGTCGACCGGCACACCGCGGCAGAATTCCATGAAATGCTTCTTGCCGTCGCGGCGGATCGTTAGGCGCAACCATTTGGACAGGGCATTGACACAGGAAACGCCAACCCCGTGCAGACCCCCGGAAACCTTGTAGGAATTCTGATTGAATTTGCCACCGGCATGCAATTCGGTAAGGGCAATTTCGGCGGCCGAGCGTTTCGGCTCGTGCTTGTCATCCATCTTTACCCCGGTCGGGATGCCGCGTCCATTGTCGGTCACACTGATCGAATTGTCGGTATGAATGGTGACAACGATATCGTCGCAATGCCCGGCCAGCGCCTCGTCGATCGAATTGTCGACGACCTCGAATACCAGATGGTGCAAACCGGTGCCATCGGACGTATCACCGATATACATACCCGGGCGCTTGCGCACCGCCTCCAGGCCTTCAAGAATCTGGATGCTGGACTCACCATAGACTGGTGAAACATCTTGCGGGTTGTCGATCGGTGTATTTTCTTCACTCATTAATTAGGTTCCACGTGAAACTTGATTTTGAATTTATCAATCAAATGCGCATCGGCATGACGACATACTTGAAGCGATCATTTCCGGGCAAGGTAATCAGCGCACTGGAATTGGCATCGTTGAAACTCCACTGAACTTCATCACTATGCACGTTGTTCAGCACGTCCAACAGATAACCGACGTTGAAACCGACATCGATGGCGTCGCCACCATAGTCGATTTCGATCTCTTCCTGAGCTTCTTCCTGCTCGGCATTGGCGGCCATCAACTTCAGGCTGTTGTCGCCTAGAACGACACGTACGCCGCGGAATTTCTCATTGGTCAGAATGGCTGCCCGGTTCATCGCCTGCATCAGGGTCAGGCGCCCGATGGTCACATGGTTCTTCAGGCTGGGTGGAACGACACGTTCATAATCGGGAAACTTGCCGTCAATCAGTTTCGAGACCAGAACAACCGAACCGAAAGCGAAACGAACCTGATTCTGGGCCAGCGTAATATTCAGT
>CAZGPO010000021.1:0-16826 GCA_964527745.1 uncultured Dechloromonas sp. | reverse complement strand
GCCAGTTCGAGGGCGCGGGCTTCGATGAGGTCGCCGTCGATGGCGTTGAACAGTTTGCTGACCAGGTGGCTGAGTTCGACGCCGCCGGCCGCTTCGCGCAGGCGGCGCTGGTCGTCGGCGTCGAGCTGCTTGTTGAGGCGGGCGAGCCGGCCGGCCAGCGAGGAAACGCTGTCGGCATCGGTGGCACCCATCAGGATGCCCATCGCGAGCTCTTTGAGCGGCACGCCGGGTTAGGTGATCAGCGGCTGGCTGGCGGTCTTCAGCGATTTGGTGACGCCGATGGCGTCGACGATCACGTAGTGGGTCTTGGCGGATTGGGCGCTGGGCGTGACTTTCTTGAGGTCGTCCATGTCCAGCGTGCGGGTGCCGCGGCCTTTCATCTGCTCGAAGTAGTTGCGGCTTTTGACGTCGCGCATGAAGAGCAGGCATTCGAGCGGCTTGACGTCGGTGCCGGTGGCGATCATGTCGACGGTGACGGCGATGCGCGGGTGGTATTCGTTGCGGAACTGGGCGAGGATGGATTTGGGGTCTTCGCCTTGCTGCACGCTGCCGTCGGCCAGCTTTTTGTCCTGCGCGGCGCGGTAGGTGACTTTCTTGCAGAAGGCGTTGCCTTCGCCGAATTCCTCGCGCACGGTCTGGATGATGTCGTCGGCGTGGCTGTCGGTCTTGGCGAAGATCAGCGTTTTCGGCACTTCGCCGCGACCGGGGAAAATGGTCGGCAGGTTGTCGCGAAAGGCGCGGATGACGGTGCGGATCTGGTCTGGATTGACGATGTCGCGGTCGAGCTGGGTGGCGGTGTAAGCGGCGTCTTCATCCTGCTGCTCCCAGCGCTTTTTGCGGGTCAGGCGTTCGCGCTTTTCGACCTGTTGTTCGGCGGCGATGACGGCGCCTTGCTGGGTGATGCGGGTGTCGATCAGGTAAATCTCGTTGCCGACATTGACGCCGTCGGCGACGGCTTTTTCATGGCTGTAGTCGCTGACGACATTCTTCTTGAAGAAGCCGTAGGTGCGGTTGTCGGGCGTCGCGGTGAGGCCGATCAGGCTGGCGTCGAAGTAGTCGAGCACCTGCTGCCAGAGGTTGTAGATGCTGCGGTGGCATTCGTCGATGAAGATGAAGTCGAAGAATTCGGGCGGGATTTTGGCGTTGTAGGCGACGGGCGGCGGGGCTTTCGGCTGCGTTAGCTCAGCCGGGTTAATTTCTTCGGCGGCTTCGTCGAGTTCCTTGTTTTGCAACAGCGAGTAAAGGCGCTGGATGGTGGAGATGCAGACGTCGGCGCCCTTGTCGACGAAGCTGCTTTTGAGCCGCTGCACCGTGTAAAGCTCGGTGAATTTGCGGTTATCGTCGATGGGCACGTAGGCCATCATTTCCTGCTCGGCCTGCTCGCCGAGGTTTTTGGTATCGACGAGAAAGAGGACGCGCTTGGCGTCGGCGTGCTTCAAGAGCCGGTAGATGCTGGTGATGGCGGTGTAGGTCTTGCCGGCGCCGGTAGCCATCTGGATCAGCGCCCGCGGCCGGGCTTCGCGGAACGATTGTTCGAGGTTGATGATCGCCACTTCCTGGCAGTCGCGCAGACGGAGTTCTTTCGCTGGCTGGTACCCGGGGTTGAGCGGCAGCAGGCCGGCGAGGCGGGCGCGCAGGCTTTCGCCCTCATTCAACCAATCGCGCAGGGTTTCCGGACGGTGGAAGCTGAAGACTTCACGCGAACGCGGCTTAGGGTCGCGGGCGTCGGTAAAGCGGGTGACGATGCCAGTGGCTTCGTAGAGGAAGGGCAACGGCTGCTGGTTATTGACCCATTTGAGTCTGGCGGCGGCGTAGCCTTCGGTCTGGCTTTCATGCACGGTGAGGTGCTGGCCTTCGGATTCGCGCTTGGCTTCAATGACGCCGACGGCTTTCTTGTCGACGAACAGCACGTAGTCGGCCGGGCCGACGTCAGTCGTCCATTCGCGCACGGCCTGCCCGATGCCGGCGGAGAAGTCGATTTTCTTCTGCACCACCCAGCCGGCGGCGCGCAGTTGTGCGTCGATGCGGTCGCGGGCTTGTTGTTCGGGGTTCTGGTTTTCAGTCATTCGCGCTGGCTTGCCAAGGCAATCCGGGCATCATAACCGAGGACATCGACTCACCCGTTAACCTTAAGGGCCAGGGCGTGCTCATAAAGCGCATTTTTTGCCATGCCGGTGATCTGCGAGGCGAGCTTGGCGGCTTGTTTGGTCGGCAGTCCGTCATCGAGCAGCAGCTTCAGGACACGCTCGCCCTCGCCGTCGTCGTCGCCGACCGGTGCGCCTGAGACGATCAGCACGAATTCGCCGCGCTGGCGGTTGGGATCTTCCTTCAACCATTCGAGTGCTGCGGTCAACGGCCCGGAATGGATGGATTCGAACAGCTTTGTCAGTTCGCGGGCGATGACCAGCGTACGTTCGCCGAGCACAGTGGCAAGGTCGGCGACGGTTTCGAGAATGCGGTGGGGCGCTTCGTAGAAAACCAGCGCGCACGGGTAATCGCGTAACGCCTCAATCGCCTGACGCCGCTGACCGCCCTTGTTCGGCAAAAAGCCGTAGAACAAGAAGTGTTCGTCGAGCAGCCCGGATGCGGAAAGCGCCGTGGTTGCCGCGCACGGGCCGGGCAACGGGATCACCTGGCAGCCGGCGGCGCGCACAGCGGCGACGATGCGCGCACCGGGATCGGAAATACCCGGTGTGCCGGCGTCGGAGATCAACGCCACCGACTCGCCAGCCTGCAGGCGTTCGACGATGCGCGCGGCGGCTTCGTGCTCATTATGCCGGTGGGCCGGCAGCGTCCGCGCCGATGATCCGATGTGCTTGAGTAACGGGGCGCTGTGCCGCGTATCCTCGGCGGCCACCCACGGCACGGCGCGCAGGATTTCCTCGGCACGGTGCGTCAGGTCGGCAAGGTTCCCGAGCGGGGTCGGGACGACATACAATGCAGCGGCGTCTTCCATCACTCTTCCGTCATTTTCCGGGCATGCAGGCAAAGACCAACGATACCACCACGACACGCGGCCGCGAAGCCGAGGAACGGGCGGCACGCCATCTGGAACGTTGCGGTCTACGCGTAATCGAGCGCAATTTCCGCATCCGTGGCGGCGAGATCGACCTGATCTGCCGCGATGGCAGGACGCTGGTTTTCGTCGAGGTGCGCCTGCGCAGCCGTGGCGACTTCGGCGGCGCCGCCGCCAGCATCACCGCCGGCAAGCGCCGGCGCATCGTGCTCGCCGCGCAACATTACCTGGCCGGCAAGGCAGATTGCGACTGCCGCTTCGACTGCGTGCTGATCGACGGCGAGCAACTGGAATGGATGCCCAATGCGTTTGCTGCTGACGATTAGCCTGGCCCTGTGGCTGGGCGCGGCGCAGGCGGAAAGCATCCGCATCCTGGTCCAGAGTTCGCCGCTGGCCGGCAGCCAGTATTACGCCGTCGGCGAGCAGTGGTCGGCAATGAAGGTGGGCGACCGCCTCGACCTGGTCCGCGAGCCTGACAACCGCCACGACAGGCATGCCATCCGCGTCGAATGGCGCGGTCACAAGCTCGGCTACGTGCCCCGCGCCGAGAACCGCGCGGTCGCGGCGGCGATGGATCAGGGCGACAGGCTGGTAGCGCGCATCGCGCAGCTGACCGAACACCCCGATCCGTGGCGGCGGGTTCGCTTCGAGGTCTTCGCCGAGCTGTGATGTAGAATGTCCAGGTCACTCGTCGCACATCACAGGAAAATATGGATCTGATTGCCCGCGTTGCCAAGCATTTCGAGGACAGCGCACAAACCAAACTCGACGCGGTCGAAGCGATGGCGGCACCGCTTGCTGGCGCTATCGAAGCGATGACCAATTGCCTGATCAACGGCGGCAAGATTCTCGCCTGCGGCAACGGCGGCTCGGCCGCCGATTCACAGCATTTCGCCGCCGAACTGATCGGCCGCTTCGAGGCCGAGCGCCAGGAACTCGCGGCCATCGCGCTGACCACCGACAGTTCGATCCTGACCTCGGTCGGCAACGATTACTCGTTCAATCAGATTTTCGCCCGTCAGGTGCGCGGCCTCGGTCATGCCGGCGACGTGCTGCTGGCCATCTCGACCTCCGGCAACTCGGGCAACGTGATCGAGGCGATCCGCGCCGCGCACGAAGCCGACATGCGCGTCGTCGCGCTGACCGGCAGGGGCGGCGGCCAGATCGGCGAGATGCTGGGCGACGACGATATTCACCTCTGCGTGCCGGCCGAGCGCACGGCACGCATTCAGGAAACCCACCTGGTCGCCATCCACTGCCTGTGCGATGGGATCGATGCACTGCTTCTGGGAGTCGAATGATGAAAAACCTGAAACTCGCCCTCGCGACCACTTCCCTGCTCGCGGCACTTTCCTTGCTACAGGGCTGTGTCCCGGCGGTGATCGCCACCGGGGCCACGGTCGGCGTGATGTCCGCCCAAGACCGCCGCACTACGGGTGCCCAGACCGAAGACGAAGGCATCGAGTGGAAAGCTGCGAATAGCGTTCCCGAACGGTTTGCCGCAACCTCGCATCTCAACTTCACCTCTTTCAACCGGCGCCTGCTGATCACCGGCGAGGTCGCCAGCGAGGAGGCGAAGACCGCAATCGGCGAGCAGGCCGGCAAGGTCGCGAACGTTCGCGAAGTCCTCAACGAAACGCGGGTCGGGCCGATTTCATCGCTGGCGAACCGCAGCAACGACGCCTACATCACGTCCAAGGTCAAGGGTCGGCTGGTCGATGAAAAAACCCTGTCGGCCAACCACATCAAGGTAGTCACCGAAGCCACCGTCACTTATCTGATGGGCATCGTCAGCGAGCGTGAAGGGAAAGTCGCCGTCATCATCACCAGCAAGACTGATGGTGTCAGCAAGGTGGTCAATCTGATGGAAATCAAGAGCGACGCCGAAATCAAGCGCCTCGACACGCTGCCGGGCGGTGGCAAGCCGATCGGCGAACAACCGGCGCCAGTCGAAACACGCCAGTAAAAATACCAACGCGCCGGGAGGGGTGCCATCATGAATCTGGAAAAGGTAATTTTTGGCTTCTTCATCGTTCTGGCGGCCACCCTCAACTTCGGCTTCTTCATCGGCGACATCGATCGCCCCGAACTGCACCACGTATACGAACTGGCCGCCGCCCTCGTCGTCAGCCTGATCGCCACCGCGCTCAAGTTCGGCGACCGCACGCAGATCGGCGCCATCCACCTTTCCACCAGCCTGGTCGCCGACCTGCAACTGATCGCTGCGGCAATCACCTGGGCGGTCGCGGTCCATGTCACCGGCGAAGGCATGACGCCCTCGGTCATGTCGAGCGTCGTCTCGCTCTCCGGCGGCGCGCTGTTCGCCAATATCGTCTCAGTCATCATTCTCATCATCGAAACCGTGATGCTGCGCCGCTAAGTCCATGAACGCAGCGGCCGGCATCAGGAACTCCGCGTGAACAGTGCCTTTTTCCTCGCCCTGCGCCGCATGCGGGTGCCGATCATCGTCCTGATCGTCATCTACTCGGTATCGGTGCTCGGCCTGACGCTGATCCCTGGCGTCGATGCCGACGGCAAGGCGACAGCGCCACTCAGCTTCTTTCACGCGTTCTATTTCATCAGCTACACGGCGACCACCATCGGTTTCGGCGAGATCCCCAACGCCTTCTCCGACGCCCAGCGGATGTGGGTCACCGTCAGCATCTACCTGACTGTCGTCGGCTGGTCTTATTCGGTCATCACCCTGCTCGCCCTGCTTCAGGACAAGGGCTTCCAGAACACGCTGACCACCAACCGCTTCAGCCGCCGCGTCCGCCTGCTCAAGGAACCCTTCTATCTGGTCTGCGGCTGCGGCGAGACAGGCAACCTGATCTGCAAGACGCTGGATCGTACCGGTTATGCTTTCGTCGTTATCGAAAAGGACGAGCTGCGTGTGCAGGAACTCGACCTGCAGGATTTCAAATCGGACACGCCCGCCCTCGCCGCCGATGCCAGCCAACCCGGCAACCTGCTGCTGGCCGGCCTCAAGCACCCGAAGTGCCGGGCGGTACTGGCGGTGACCAACGACGAAGACGCCAATCTGGCGGTCGCCATCGCCGTCCGCCTGCTCAATCCGGCGATCCCCGTCATCGCGCGGGCGCGCAGCCCGGCGGTGGCGGCCAACATGGCGTCGTTCGGCACCAATCACATCATCAATCCATTTACCCGCTTCGCCGAATATCTGGCGCTCGCCATTGCCGCACCGGAACAATTTCGCCTGATCGAGATCCTGACCAGCCTCCCGGAAAGTCCGATGCCCGAACCGCACCGCCCGCCTAGCGGATACTGGATTCTCTGCGGCTACGGCCGCTTCGGCCACGCCCTCGCCGAACGCCTTAAGCCAGCCGGCCTCGAACTGACGATCGTCGACCCCGACTGCTCGCCCGACGAAGTCCCGCATGCCATCCGCGGCCTTGGCACCGAAGCCGAAACGCTGCTCCAGGCACGCATCGGCGATGCCTACGGAATCGTCGCCGGCAGCGACAACGACGTTAACAACCTGTCGATCGCCGTTACGGCCAACGAGCTGAACCCGTCATTGTTCGTCGTCGCCCGCCAGAACCACAACGTCAACAGCGCCTTGTTCGAGGCTTATGGCGCCGACTTCACAATGATTCCAAGCCACATCGTCGCGCAAGAGTGCATCGCCATCCTGACCACGCCGCTGCTCGCCACATTTCTCTTGCAGTTGCGCGAACGCGACGAAGCTTGGAGCGGCGCCCTGGTCAGTCGTCTGCAAGAACTGCACGAGGAGCTGACACCTGCCGTCTGGGGCATCCGGCTGAATATCAGCGAGGCACTCTCGGTATATCGCGCACTGATGCAGGGGCAAAAAATCACCCTCGGTGAAATCCTGCGCGACGGCACCAACCGTAGCTTGGCGCTGCCGGCCATCACCCTGCTGATCCGGCGTGAAGACGAGGACATCCTGCTGCCGCCCGACAATTTTCTGCTGGCCCCGGGCGATCAGCTGTTGCTGGCCAGTTCGCTGAGCACCCGGCGCAACCTCGAACTGACCCTGTACAATCCGAACGAACTCGATTACGTGCTGACCGGCCACGAAATTACCGGCAGCTGGATCTGGAACCGTCTGGCGGCAAGCAAAGCCAACGGCAATAACACCACCCGCTAATCCCCGCTTCAGGCCGCCATCAGGCGCCGCAGACCGCGCATCAGCGTGCCGACGATCGGCAGCTTCATGTAAAGCTCTTCGGCCGCATCCCAGTAGTCACGGTGATAATTGACACGCCCTTGATTATCGAATTTCAGATGCGAGACACCGCGTATCACCTGTGGCCTTTCCCTGCCCCAGACCCGGATCTGGCAGCGAAACTCCCAGATCAGCAGCGCGCCGTCGGCGTCCGCCACCTTGCCGGTGACGATGAAGCGCGGGGCACCGACCTGGGTGAACATGTGACTGAAGATGCGCTGGATGGCTGCCACGCCTTGCACTTCGTTGAACGGATCCTTGAACCAGGCATCGGCGCCATAAAACTCTGGAAAGCGCGCGACGCTCGACGGCGTCAGTTGCTCGAAAAATTCGATCAGGTCATCGAGTGCCATCTCAGCCTCCGGTCATGCGGCGGATCAGCGGAAAATACACGCCATAGGGCAATAGCGCGAGCAGCTTCATGAGGCGGGTAAAGCGCTTCGGATAATGGATCTCGAAATTTCCCCTCCGGAAACCGTCGACCGTGGCGATTGCAGCCTGCTCCGGTGTTTGCAGGGCTGGCATGGCGAAATCGTTGCGTGCGGTGAGGCGGGTCGCAACGAAGCCGGGGTTGATGACCCAGGCACCAATACCTTGCGGTGCCAGGTCGAGCTGCAGACATTCGGCAAAGTGAATCAGCGCCGCCTTGCCTGGCCCATAGGCGAGCGCCTTGGGCAGGCCGCGGTAACCGGCGACGCTGGCGACGAAAGCGATGCCGCCGCCGGGATGCAAATCGGGCAAGACCGTCGCTGCCAGGCGCATGGCGCCGGTGAAATTGACTGCGACAATCTTCTCGGCGGCATCCAGTTCGAAGTCGGCAGCACGCATCGGCGCGTAGTCGCCAGCCAGGTAGATGACCAGATCGACGCCGCACCAAGCCGCCAGCAGCACCTTGCGCGCGCTGGCCAGGCTGACCGTGTCGGTCACGTCGCACGGCAGCAACAAGGCATTGTCGATAGCCAGCGCGCGTAATTTGTCGGCCCCCCGCGCCGAGAGCGCCAGCCGGGCGCCGCGGCGCGCCAGTTCATTCGCCAGCGCGGCGCCGATGCCGCTCGACGCGCCGACCAGCCAGACCCGCTTGCCTTCCCAGTCGATTATTTTCGGGTTCATCGCTGGCTCAGCGCTTGACGAAGGTGAGCGACAATTCGCCCAGGCCGAAGCCCCACTTGCTCATGTAGGATCGATTGATCATCACCTTGTCATCCATCAGGAACATCCAGTCGTCGAAATCGACGTTGTAGACCTTGCCATCGACCGGCAGCGCCAGCACGTAACGCCAGCGCAGCGTATTGCCCGAAATCTCGCCGAGCGCCTCACCGACTACATCGTCAGCCGTTCCGCGGAAGCTGCCGTCGGCCTGGCGAACCAGCGTCCACACCCGACGCGAGGTGGTGCCGTCGGACCACTTGAAATGCTCGTCGAGAACCCCGGTGTCGCCCTCCCATTGGGCATCGATGACGACATGGAAGCGCTTCTGCACCTCGCCATCGCGGCCCTGGAAGATACCCCAGGCGTCGAGCGTGCCGTTCAAGTAGGTTTTGAGATCGAGCACCGGCTGTTCGGCACGATAGCGCTCGACACCAGGACCGGCACAGCCGGCCAGGCCAAGCACCAGAGCAGCGGTAAAGAGGAACCTCATTTCATATCTCCAGAGAGTAACGCCAGCGCCACAGCAGCACACTGGCCAGCGCTTTGAAGGCGAGCGGCAGCAGGGCATAGGCGAAGATCAGCGAGTCCAGCCCGCTACTGCTGCCCGGCACATAGCCGAGCCAGGCAAGAAGCGGCAAGGCGAGCCCGGCGGCGAGCGCCAGATTGAGCTTGGCGACGAAGTTCCAGACCCCGAAGCAGGCCCCGGCCTGTCCCTGGCGTTCGCCAAGATCGGCAGCAATGGCGGCCGGCAGGGCGAGGTCGGCGCCCAGCGCGAGGCCCGAGGCGATGCAGATCACGGCAAACGGCCAGAGGTCTCCGGCAGCAAGCTGGCTAGCCCCAGCGAAAGCCAGAATCGCCAGGAGCATCGCCCCCAGCCAGGCGGCAACGCGACCGAAACGTGATGCCAGCTTCACCCAGAGCGGCAAGGAGGCAGCGCCGGCGAGGAAGTAAGCGGCCAGCAACGGGCCGCTCGCCTGTTCCAGTTGCAACACGTCGGCAACAAAGAACAGAAACAGCGTGGCCGGCAGCGCCGAGGCGATACCGTTGGCCACGAAAACTGCGAGCAGGCGGCGAAAGGCGATATCGGCCATGACCCGGCGCAAACTGGGCAGCAACGGCTGACTGACGACCGGCACAAACGGCACGACCGTTGCGGCGCCAACCCGGCTGAAGGTGATCGCCGCCGCCACCAGCAACAGCGGCGGGAGAATCCACGAAAGACGCCCGACCCCCTCATTCAGGTCGCTCGCCAGCAAGGCCGGCAAGGCGGCGGCGAGGACGACGCCGAACAGGCCGAAACCCTCGCGCGCTGCGGTCAACCGGGTACGCTGCCCGGAATTTTCGCCGATGTCGGCACCCCAGGCCTGATATGCGACCGAGGCCGCCGAGAAACCGATGTAGGTCAGTGCCAATGAGGCCACCAGCCAGACGGCAACATTGTGGGCCGGCGGATTGAGCAAGGCAACGAAACCAATGGCGAACGGCAACAGCGCCAGCCCGACCATGCTCGGACGCGCCACGCGGTCGGCCAGCCAGCCGAGCCAGGGATCGATGCCGGCGTCGAACAACCGGGTGGCGAGCAGGATGAAACCGAGCAACGCCAGTTCCATGCCGGTGGTTTCGGCGTAGAAGCGCGGCACATGAACGTAGATGGGCAGCGCCGCAAAGGCCAGCGGCAACCCGAGCAGGCCGTAGGACAGGACGCGCCCGGAGGTCATCGTTCAGGCCGCCGGTCGCTTGAGCAGGGCCGCGCGGAGTTCCGGCGCGCTGGTTCGCGGGTCGAGCCAGATCGCGAAAAATGCCTGAGCAAAGGCAGGATCGCCAATGTCGCCGATGCTGCGCTCGTTATGGAAAAACCGCGCCGCCTCCGGCAGATGGAGGCCGGTGATCTGGTCGCCCGGACGAACATCCGGGAAAATCCTGCTCATCTGCTCGCCCCAGCTCTTCAGCCTGGCTTCGTCGACGAGCTCCAGATTACGGATTTCCTTGACGCTGGCCTCGGCGATATCGCGGCCGCTGATGTTGCGCTTGTAGGTCAGCTTCAGGGCCAGCGGCGGCCGGGCCGGATCGTCGGCGCCGGCCCACAGCGTCGCCTCGTATACCAGAAATCCGAAACGCCGGAATTCGCCGCTGCCCCAGCGTATCAGACCCGCAGCCGGCAGCGCCGGTGCCCCCTCAGCCAGCCCCAGCAGCGGCCAGCCGGCAAGGCCGAGGAGCAGGCGGCGCCTAGTGATGACCGAGTTCGAAATGGACGACATCGATATTGCCGGCCAGGAAGCCGGCCTCGCAGTAACAGAGATACATGCGCCACAGGCGCCGGAAGCGCTCGTCGAAACCCAGTGCGGCGATCTGCGGCCAGTTGGCCTCGAAGGCCTGACGCCACTCGGCGAGCGTTCGCGCGTAGTCGACACCAAAGGCATACTCACCGTGCACTGCAAGCCCCTGACGCGCGGCGGCGGCCCGGAACGCGGCGCGCGAGGGCAGCATGCCGCCGGGAAAGATGTACTGCTGGATGAAATCGGTGCCCTTGCGATAATCGGCGAACAACTCGTCGCGGATCGTGATGCTCTGGACGACCGCCCGGCCACCGGGTTTCAGTGCCCGCGCGACGGTCCGGAAATAGGCTGGCCACCAGCGTTCGCCCACCGCCTCGAACATCTCGATCGAAACGATGTGATCGAACTGCTCCTGTGTGTCGCGGTAATCCTGCAGGCGCAGGTCGGCAGTTGGTACCCGGCGCTGCGCCCAGGCGAGCTGGGCTGGAGACAGTGTCAGGCCGGTCAACTTGAGTCCGGCAGCAACGGCCAATTCGGCGAAACCGCCCCAGCCACAACCGATTTCAAGCACACTCTGACCAGGCTGGGCGCGCAGGCGACGCAGGATGCGGCGGTACTTGGCGTCCTGTGCCGACCCCAGGTCACCGTCATCGACGGCACGATAGAGCGCACTCGAGTAGCTCATGCCGGGATCGAGCCACAGCTTGTAGAAATCGTTGCCCAGGTCGTAGTGGGCCATGATGTTGCGCTTGCTGCCAGCGCGGCTGTTGCGGTTGAACCAGTGCCTGACACGGGCTGCCAGCAGCTCGCGCCACGAGCCGTAGATGGCCTTGCGCAGCACGTCGCGGTTGCGCGCGAGCAGGGTCAGAAAGCCACTGAGGTCCGTTGAATCCCAGTGGCCGTCGAGATAGGACTCGGCGAGACCGATATCGCCACGGGCCAGCACCTGGCCGAACATCGCTTCGTCGTGCACCTGCAGCGTGACGCCGTGCTCGCCGTCGCCGAAGAGGCAACGCGAGCCATCAGGCAGGCGGATTTCGAGCATGCCGCCACGCAATTGTTCGAGCAGTTCGAAGACCAGTCGCGTGTCACGGGCAAGCTGACCGGCACCGCGCAGTGCCATCGTATTGTTCATTTTGATGATTCCTGGAGGGGTTGAGGTGTTGCCGACGGATGCGCGCCGATGAACGGAACGCCCTTGAGCCAGAGTTTGAAGGCCTGCCAGTGGATGCGGAAAACCACGCCAGCAGTGAGGAAAGGCATGCGTAGCAGTGCGCGCAGCAACGCCGAAGTCGACCAGGCCGCGACCTTGCCCGAAATCGATGTCAGCAGAAGTTCGCCTTCGGCGTCGTCATAGTCGATGCGGACGACCGGGCATTTACTTTGCAGATGAAAGCGGAAGCGATAGCCGCCTTCGACATCGCAGAATGGCGACACATGAAATGCCTTACTCGCCGCGAGTGTCTGACCGTCGCGCAAGGGCGCGCCATCCGGTTTGTGCAACAGGTAGCTGTGGCGGCCGCCGAAGGTATTGCTGACCTCGGCCAGTACGGCAACCAGTTCGCCGCCGGCATTGTGGCAATACCAAAAGCTGACCGGATTGAAGACGAATCCGAACACGCGCGGGAAGCACTGCAGGACCACCTCGCCATCGTCGGCCAGGCCGCGCTGGCGCAGCAGCGCGCGAATCCACGGCAGCAATGGCGAGCCGTTGCGCGGACCATGGTCTTTGCGGTGAAAAGCAAGCAGATTGTTACGGTCGACCGAGAAAATCGGCCGATTTGCTGCGTCGAGATCGCTCAACGGCAACTGGACGAAAAATACCGGATAGATAAACTGATGGACCGCCGGGCGCAGGCGCCGGTGCATGACCTGGCCGACAATGAGGCGCGGTGGGAATGTCATGACGACCTCAGACCCTCGCCAGTTCGCGGCGCACCGGTTGCGCGGCACCCTGCCATGGCGCCGCGACTCCCAGCGCATTGACGACGCGCAATGCCGATTTCAGGCCGTCCTCATGGAAGCCATAACTGCCCCAGGCACCGCATAACCAGATACCGTTTTCACCCTGCACGCTGGCCAGACGCTGTTGGGCAGCAATTGCCGGCCCGTCGAAAATCGGGTGGGCATAGTCGAATTCGGCAATGATGCTCGCCGGATCAGGCTCGCGCACCGGGTTAAGCGTGACGACGACCGGCGTCGCGAACGGCAGCGGCTGCAAACGATTGATCAGGTACGACACCGCCACCGGCTGGGCGCCCGGTTCGCCGCTGCCCGCCGCGTAATTCCAGGCCGACCACAGCCTTTCGTCACGCGGCAGCAAGGCGCGGTCGGTGTGCAGCACCGCCCGGTTGGGCTGATAGCGGATCGCCGCCAGCACGTCGCGCTGCCCGTCGCTGGCCGTGAAGCCAAGTATCTTCAGCGCCTGGTCGCTGTGGCAGGCCATCACGACTTGGTCGAAATGACGGCTGCCGGCCGCATGGGTGACACGCAGCCCGTTCGCCTCACGGCTCACCGCCTGCACCGGGCAGCCCACGTGAATTTCTGCACCGTTGGCGGCCAGTTGCATGGCAATCTTGCGCACATATTCGCGGCCGCCGCCCTTCACGGTACGCCACAGCGGACGGTCAAAAACCTGCAACAGGCCGTGGTTCTGGCAGAAGCGGACGAAGGTGGCGAGTGGCGTATCCAACATCTGGCCGGTCGGGCACGACCAGATCGCTGCCGCCATCGGCAGTAGATACCATTCCGAAAAGGCGCTTGAATATTTTCCCTCGCGCAGAAAATCGCGCAGGCTGCGCTGGTTGTCCGGATGTGAAACGAGCCAGGCGACACTTTCGCGATTGAAGCGCAGGATGTCCGACAGCATCGACCAGAACTGGCGGCGCACCAGGTTGCGCCTCTGTCCGAAGACGGTCGCCAGATTGCTGCCGGCCCATTCCAGGTCAGGTTGCTCCAGACTGACTGCGAAGGACATTTCAGTTTCGACACTATCCACACCAAGCACTGCGAACAGCGCGATCAGATTGGGATAGGTCTTCTCGTTGAAGACGAGAAAGCCAGTGTCGACGGGGTGGGTTTTCCCGTCCAGCGTGACGTCGACCGTATTGGTATGGCCACCCAGATAAGCGCCGGCCTCGAACAGCGTGACGTCGTGCTCGCGGCTCAACAGCCAGGCACTCGCCAGCCCGGAGATGCCGGCGCCGACGACGGCGATGCGTTGCTTTCCGCTCATGACACCTCCTCTACTCATTACTGCCGAACAACTCGGCGTAGGCCGAATGGTTGTGGATCGACTCGAAGTTCTCCGAGGCAACCTTCCATTCGGCGATGCGCGGTTCGTTCATCAGGCGCAGTGCGATGTCGCGCACCAGATCCTCGACAAATTTCGGGTTGTCGTAGGCACGCTCGGTCACCCACTTTTCGTCCGGCCGCTTGAGCAGGCCGAACACCTCGCAGGAGGCCTCTTCCTCGGCCAGGCGCACCAGTTCCTCGATCGCCATCGGCGAACGCAGCTTCGCTTCCAGCGTGATGTGCGAACGCTGGTTGTGGGCGCCGTATTCGGAAATCTTCTTCGAACAGGGGCAAAGGCTGGTCACCGCCGCCGTCACGCGCAGCGTCAGGGTCGCGCGGGCGCCTTGTGGCTGGTCGATGATCAGCGTCGCATCGTAGTCGAGCAGGCTTTCGACCCCGGAAACCGGGGCCGCCTTGCGGATGAAGTAGGGGAAAGTCATCTCGATGCGGCCGCTGCTCGCATCGAGACGCAGCAGCATTTCATCGAGCATGGCGAACAGACCATCCTGGGTCAGCGCGCCGCGCCGGCCTTCGAGCAGTTCGACAAAGCGCGACATGTGCGTACCCTTGACCTCGGGCGGCAAGCCGACCGTCAAGGCGAGGCTGGCGACAGTATTTAGCATTTCGCCGCTGGCGGTTTCGAGTTGCAGCGGATAACGCAGCCCCTTGACGCCGACGTTCTGGATCGCCAGCCGGCGGGTGTCAGCGGCCGCCTGGACGTCAGGCAGGAAAAAGTACTCGGGTGCATTCATGGCAATGGCTCCTTGGGTTTGGGGCAAACGTTTTATTTGAGAAACTCGTCGATCTTGTTCAGCAGATCATTGTCGTCCGGCTTGGTAAAGCTTGTGAAGGCAACGACCTGCGAAGCGTCTCGATTGATCAGGTACTTGTGGAAATTCCATTTCGGCGTGCTGCCGGTGGTCGCGGCCAGCTTTTTATAAAACGGGTTGGCATCACTGCCCTTGACCGTCGTCTTGGCCATCATCGGAAACTCTACGCCATAGGTCAGGCGGCAGAATTCGGCGATCTCCTTGTCGCTGCCCGGCTCCTGCTCGCCGAAGTCGTTGGACGGAAAGCCGACGACCACCAGCCCGTTGTCCTTGAGCCGCGCATAAAGCTTTTCCAGACCTTCGTACTGCGAAGTGAAGCCGCAAAAACTTGCCGTATTGACGACCAGAATGACCTTGCCCTGATACTCACACAGCGATCTCGACTTACCATCCTGCAGACCGGCGAAGCTATGGTTGAGCAACGTTGGACATTGCGCATTCGCGGCGAGCGGAAGGAGGCCGAGAGTGAGCAGGCCCGTAATCGCCAGACAGGGTTTGAGATACTTTGCCATGTGCAACTCCTTGCAATTTTGTCCTGGACAAATTAAATATTTGTTCGTAAGATAGCTCTCAATTTAGCCTCTGTCAACAGTTTGTCTAATAAATGTTCAGGACAAAAATGAATATCCCAGCTTTCAACATTGCTGCCGTCGAACGTGATACCGGCCTCTCCAAGGATGTCCTGCGCATGTGGGAACGCCGCTACGGCTTTCCGGCCCCGGGGCGCGACAGCAACGGCGAGCGCAACTATCCGGCGGATCAAGTCGAGCGGCTGCGCCTTATAAAACGACTGATGGATGCCGGGCACCGCCCGGGCAAGCTGATAGCGACCCCGAACGACGAACTGGCGGCGCTGACCCCACGGCGCCCCGCCACCCGCGCGCCCGGTGCCGAAGAAGCTGCTCCGGACCTGGACCAACTTCTGACGCTTATCAAACAGCATGACGCACCCGGTTACCGGCACGCCATGCAACAACGCCTTGCCCGGCAAGGGATGCAGCGTTTTGTCCAGGACACCGTGGCGCCACTCACCCATCGCGTCGGCGAGGCCTGGGAAGATGGCAGCTTCGAGGTTTTCGAGGAGCATTTGTTTACCGAACTGACCAAGCGCCTGCTGCGCCAGGCCATTGCCGGACTGCCCGGCGGCAGTGGCCGTCCACGCATTCTGCTGACCAGCGTGCCCGAAGAACAACATGCGCTTGGCCTGTTGATGGCCGAAACCCTGTTTACGCTCGAAGGTGCCGAATGCATTCCGCTCGGCACCCAGATGCCATTGCTGGAAATTGCTCGTGCCGCCAGTGCGCATCGTGCCGACATCGTCGCGCTCTCGTTCTCGGCTGCCTTCCCGCACCGCCAGATTTCCGGCCTGCTTCAGCAACTGCGCATGGTTCTGCCGGCTGAAATGGTACTCTGGGCAGGTGGTGGTGGCATTCAACGCATTCCGCCGGCACCTGGCATCGAATTGCTCACCTCGCTCGAACATTCGGCATCCGCAATACAGGAGTGGCGACAGCGGATGCCCCCGCTTACGTGAAACGTCAAATCACGCCAAAGACCCTATAGAATGACGGCTTTATTGCGTTGTCCTGCGACACGGTCAAAATGAACTACCCCGCACCAGCCTTCGAAGCAAAAATTTGCCCGCCGGCGCAGTTGACCGCGCGGGTTGCTGGACTGGCGCGCCCATTGGTATTCACCAACGGCTGCTTCGACATCCTGCACCGCGGCCACGTGACCTATCTGGCACAGGCCGCCACCCTCGGCGCCGGCCTGGTGGTATCGCTCAACAGCGACGCTTCGGTCAAACGCCAGGGCAAGGGTGCCGACCGTCCGGTCAATGATCTGGGCGATCGCCTGGCGGTCATGGCGGCGCTGGAGTGCGTGACGCTGGTGACGTGGTTCGACGAGGACACGCCGTTGCAGCGCATCCTCGAATGCCGGCCGGACATTCTGGTCAAGGGTGGCGACTGGCCTTTGGACAAGATCGTCGGCGGCACCGAAGTTCGCGGCTGGGGCGGCACGGTTCATTCAATTCCCTTCATCCACCAGAA
>CAZGPO010000020.1:11560-17635 GCA_964527745.1 uncultured Dechloromonas sp. | reverse complement strand
TGCATCGGAGTGTAGCTCAGCCTGGTAGAGCACTGCGTTCGGGACGCAGGGGTCGCAAGTTCGAATCCTGTCACTCCGACCAATTGGAACCCCTGTAACTCATTGAGTTACAGGGGTTTTTCAATAACTTCCCCGATCTCCAGGCCAGCGTTTTACCGCATTTCCATAGCCGTCATCTCGCCACCATTATTTGATGAAACAGAGGCTTACTTTCCTGCTTTTCATTGCCGCACTAGGAAGCTGTGCGCTCAAGCCGTCATGGCATTGGGAAAAGCGTGGTGCGAGTGATGAGGAATATTCATTCGATCAGAATCAATGCAAGGCGGCAACTTATACTGATGCATCAGGGATCGTAACCAACGAATCGGTCCGTCGCATGTTTGCCTGCATGGAGCGTAAGGGTTGGTCAAAAGTACCAAACTGAACGCGTTTATTGCGGCCTCGAGGATCGTTTGAAATTCTTCCCTCGCAGACACTACATCTGTAAAATGTGCAGCCATTGGGGGCGTAGCTCAGTTGGGAGAGCGATTGGTTCGCAATCAATAGGTCGGCGGTTCGATCCCGCCCGTCTCCACCAGTTACCGAAGGCCGACTCGATGTCGGCCTTTCGCATTTTGTCTGGCGGAGATTTCATGAGTACTTATCACGACATTATCAATCGCAAATGCAAGCCCTGTGTGGCAGGCGCTGGCGCGCTGGATGAGTCAGCCTGCAGTGACTATCTCGGCGCACTTGATGGTTGGGCTCTGACTGGCCAGGCGATCGAGAAGACCTGGCGTTTCAGGGATCATTACGAAGCGGTGGCGTTCGTCAATACCATTGCCTGGATATCACACCGGGAAGATCATCATCCGGAAGTCACACTGGGTTATGCCGATTGTCGGGTTCGTTACTGGACACATGCAGTCGGTGGCCTGACGGAGAACGACTTCATCTGTGCGGCGAAGGTGGACCGGCTTTTTTCGCTTTGATCAGGTGCCGCCCGAGCCGGCAGCCGCTCGCCGCAAACGGTCGCCTACCGCTGCCCATGCTGCCGTTTCCGGCAATGCTTCGACGGCGATCAGGTTGACGTTGGCATGATCAAGCTCCCGTAGTGCTGCGTACAGGTCGTGCGCATAGCCGACCGGGTCTGCCGACAGCATGTACCAGACATGCGGCATTCCGGATTGCGGCACCTGGCTGTGGCTGATCACGCCGCAGCGGTCGCCCTTGTGGCGCTGGGCGCTGAGAAAATCCAGTAGGCGCGAACCCGCGATGATGCGCATTGGCGTCTGCGGTGCGTAATGCGCAGCCAGCGAACCGGAAACCCGTGGCGCGCCGGTTGCGGTTTGAATCGGAAGCTGGCGCCCGAATACGGCTGCCAGGTGATCCGGGGAAATGTGGCCCGGACGCAGGATGGCGGGTTCGCCGCGCGAGCAGTCGACGATGGTCGATTCGATGCCGACCTTGCACGGCCCACCATCCAGTATCAACGAGATTCGGGCGCCAAGTTCTTCCCGGACATGTTCCGCCGTGGTCGGGCTGATGCGGCCGAAGCGGTTGGCCGATGGTGCTGCGATGCCGGCATGCTCACCCACTGCTGCTGCGAAACGGCGCAACAGTTCGAGCGCGACAGGATGACCAGGCACGCGCAGTCCGACGGTATCCTGACCGCCGGTGACGGCATTCGGCACCCAGGCCTGTTTTTTCAGGATCAGCGTCAGCGGGCCGGGCCAGAAAGTTTCCATCAGTTCCCAGGCGACTGCGGGAACCTGCTCGGCCCAGTGATCGACTGCATCGTGGCCGGCGAGGTGAACGATCAGCGGATGATCGGCAGGCCGGCCTTTGGTCGCGAAGATTCGGGCAACCGCTTCGGGGTTCGCCGCATCGGCGCCGAGTCCATAGACCGTCTCGGTCGGAAAGGCGACCAGTTCACCTGCCCGTAGCAGTTCGACGGCACGCGCGTAATCCGCTTCCGAGGGCGTCATTCGTGCCCGATGCAGATGGCGGCGCGGGCCGCCAGCGCGGCTTCCTGCACCCTGGCCGCATCTTCGCCAATGACCGTGAAATGGCCCATCTTGCGGCCGGGGCGAGCATGGTGCTTGCCATAGAGGTGCAGCTTGAGGTTGCCTATCGCGTGCAGCCGGGACCAGTCCGGCTCACGGTAGTGTTCGCCGTCGTACCAAAGATCGCCAAGCAGGTTGACCATGACCGCTGCCGAATGCGCGCGCGGATCGCCGAGCGGCAGGCCGCACAGGGCACGCACCTGTTGTTCGAACTGGTTGGTGACGCAGGCATCGATCGTGTAGTGGCCGCTGTTGTGCGGACGCGGCGCCATTTCGTTGACGATCAACTGGCCGCGACTGACGAAGAATTCAACTCCCATGGTACCGACGTAACCGAGCTTTTCGGCGATGCGTGTGGCGACGTCTTCAGCGTCGCTGGCGATGCAGGCCGAGGTGCGCGCCGGTATGATCGAGACGTCGAGAATTCCCTTGCTGTGCCGATTTTCCCCGGTCGGGAAGCAGCGCACGTTGCCGTTTTCGTCGCGCGTCAGAACGACTGAAATCTCGTAATCGAGGGTCAGGCGTTGCTCCAGCACGCAGGACTCGTATTTGAAGTGGCCGAATGCCAGGCGCGCCTCTTCGCGGTTGTTGACGATTGCCTGCCCCTTGCCGTCGTAGCCAAAGCGCGCCACCTTGAGAATGGCGGGGAAAAGCGCGGCGCTGGCAACATCGATGTCTTCCTCGCTGCGGATCGTCGCGAACGGGCCGTGCGGAAAATCGTTGTCGCGGAGGAAGGATTTCTCGGCGATCCGGTTTTGGCAGATGGCGACCGCCGCCGCCGCCGGACGAACAGGGACGAATTTGGCAAGATAGTCGAGCGTAGCGGCCGGCACGTTCTCGAATTCGGTGGTGATTGCCGCGCAGCCCCGGGCGAATTCGTCGAGTGCGACGTAATCGTCGTAATCAACGCAAAACTGGCGTTCGGCGATCTGCCCGGCCGGGCTATTAGCGTCGGGATCGAGGACCCAGACCTTGTAACCCAGTTCGTGCGCCGCGTTGACGAAGAAGCGGCCGAGCTGGCCGCCACCGAGCATGCCCAGTGTGGCTGGGGGGAGAATCATCGTGGCGCTCAAGACAGGAACCTCATCGGCACTTCAATTTTTGGCAAATTTCCCGGTTGACCGCAACAGTCACACTTCCGGCAGCTTCATGGCCAAGACCTTGGCGGTCTGCGTCTTGCGGAAGGCTTGCAGCCTGGCATTTAGCGCAGCATCGTCATTGGCCAGCATGGCGACCGCGAACAGCGCGGCATTGGCGGCACCCGCCTCGCCGATGGCAAAAGTGGCGACCGGGATGCCCTTGGGCATCTGGACGATCGAGAGCAGCGAATCCTTGCCCGAGAGCGCCTTCGATTGTACCGGCACGCCGAGAACCGGGATGGTGGTCTTGGCCGCCAGCATGCCCGGCAGGTGGGCGGCACCACCGGCACCGGCGATGATCGCCTTGAGGCCGCGACCGCTCGCCGCTGCGGCATATTCGAAAAGCAGGTCAGGGGTGCGGTGGGCAGAAACGACGCGGGCTTCGAAGGTGACGCCGAAATCCTTGAGAATGACGGCGGCTGCCTGCATGGTCGGCCAGTCCGAGTCGGAACCCATGACGACGCCGACGAGTGGTGGGGTGTTGGTGGTCATAGCCCGGCCTTTCGTTCGGCAGCTTCGATGGTGTTGGCGAGCAGCATGGTGATGGTCATCGGCCCAACCCCACCCGGTACCGGCGTGATCTGACCGGCGACTTCGAGGCAACCGGCGAAATCGACGTCGCCACACAGCTTGCCGTCCGGCAAACGATTGATGCCGACGTCAATGATGACGGCGCCCGGCTTGATCATGTCGGCCGTGACGAATTTCGCCTTGCCGATCGCGGCGACGACGATATCGGCGCGCGCGGTGTGAAATTTCAGGTCGCGGGTGCGCGAGTTGCAGACGGTCACCGTGGCGCCGGCGTTGATCAGCAGCAGCGCCATCGGTTTGCCGACGATGTTGGAGCGGCCGATGACGACGGCTTCCTTGCCGTTGAGGTCGATCTTGCCCTTCTCGAACATCTTCATGACGCCATACGGCGTGCACGGAATGAAGCGCGGATTGCCCTGGGCCAGGGCACCGACATTCTCGGCGTGGAAGCCATCGACGTCCTTCTCAACGGCAATCGCCTCAAGCACGGCTGCCTCGTCGAAATGCTTCGGCAGAGGCAGTTGCACGAGGATGCCGTGAATCGCCGGATCGGCGTTCAACTCGGCGATCTTTTTCAGCACGGTTTCCGGGTCGACCGCAGCATCGTAGGTGATCTTCTCGGAATGCATGCCGATTGCCAGGCAGCCATTGACCTTGTTGCGAACATAGACTTCGGAAGCCGGATCGGCGCCGACCAGGATGACCACCAGACCGGGTCGCTGCCCCTTGGCGGCGAGCGCTTCCACACGCGCCTTGAAACCCTGGCGCAATTCTTCAGCCAGGGCCTTGCCGTCGATAATTTGTGCCGTCATCGTCGCATCCAACAGAAATGAAAAAGGGGAAAGGCTGTGGCCTTTCCCTTTGAATTGGCGCGTATTTTAGCAGATTACGCGAGTGCAGCTTCCGCTGCGCCGACCGCCGCCCTACCCGCCTCGAACGCCTTCCGGTTCAGTTCGACCAGCTTTTCGCCCTTGCGCTGAAAGCGCTTGAGCACGCAATCGAGCAGCGTTTCGGCCGGAAACGGCAGGTGGTCGGCAATGGCGCCGAGCATGACGGTGTTGCCGAGACGGATATCGCCGAGTTCCTGGGCGATCGACGTGGCATCGAAAGCGACGACCTTGCGCCCGCTCTTCTTGATCTCGGCCAGCGGATCGTCAGGGTAGTCGAAGAGGCCCAGCTCGACGACCGGCGGCACCAGGCGCGCAGTATTCATCAAGGTGATGCCGTCCGGGCGCAGCATGTGCTGCCAGCGCATCGTCTCGGCCGACTCGAAGCCGAGCAGCACATCAGCGGTGCCCGGCGTGATCTGCGGCGACAGTACGCGTTCGCCGAAGCGCAGGTGCGACGAGACGACGCCGCCGCGCTGCGCCATGCCGGCGACTTCGGTTTTCTTGGCGTCGTGGCCCATGGCGATGGCGGCTTCGGCGAGGATTTCGGTCGCCGTCATGACACCCTGACCGCCGATGCCGACGACGAGAATGTTGGTGTTCTCGCTCATCTCAGACCCCGCAACCCTTGACCAGCGTGATCGGCGAAACCGGCACGTGATGGACGATGGCGTCCGGCGCGCAGGGCTGGACGCACAGACCGCAGCCGGTGCACACCGAGGTTTCGATGCGCACGAAGGCAAGATCGACTTCGCGGCCGTTCGGCTTGATTTCCTTGCCGCGTCGCGTGACGTGGATGGCCGGACAGCCGACGTCGATGCAGTTGCCGCAACCGGTGCACTTGTCGTCGATGACCTCGAAGGGTTTCAGCTTGTGATAATCCTTGATCAGGACGCACGGCTGGTCGGTGATGATGACCGAGACTTCAGGCACCTTCACTTCGTCACGGATGGTTTTGAACAAGACTGGCAGTTCATACGGGTTGACCGTATGAATACGTTCTTCCTTGACGCCCAGGGCGGCCACCAACTTGGCGAAATCGACGCGCGGCGCCTCGTCGCCGTAGATGTCGCGGCCGTTGCCGGGGTTATCCTGACCGCCGGTCATGCCGACCGCGCGGTTGTCGAGCAGCAGCACGGTGACGTTGCCCTTGTTGTAAACGATGTCGAGCAGGCCCTGCATGCCCATGTGCAGGAAGGTCGAGTCACCGATCACGGCAAGGATGCGCTTGTCCTTGTCGGCTTCGCCGCGGCCCTTGTCGAGGCCGAGCGCAATGCCCATCGAGGCGCCCATCGAAATGCAGGTGTCGAGTGCGTTCCACGGATGGCCGGCGCCCAGCGTGTAGCAGCCGATATCGCCGGAAATAGTCAGGTTGCGCACCTGCGACAGCGTGTAATAGACGCCGAGGTGCGGACAGGCGACGCACATCGTCGGCGGCCGCGGGAAAACCTGCATTGGCGCGGTCGACAGCCC
>CAZGPO010000020.1:0-11460 GCA_964527745.1 uncultured Dechloromonas sp. | reverse complement strand
GCGATGAAACCGACGCGCCGGTCGCTGCCCGGCTCGATGAAATTGAGCGGCGAAGCTTCGGCCTCCTTGCGCAGTTCGCCGGCACGGGCGAACATCAGCGGGATGCGCTTGCCGGCGCCGGACGGCGTCATGACCCAGCGCGCCGGATCCTTCTTGAAGCCTGCCGACGCCCTCTCGCCACGCTCGCCGACCGTGACCAGACTCTTGACGTGGTTGATGCGTGTCGTCATGCGCAGGATGACCGGCACCTGGAAGCGCTCGGACAACTCGAAAGCATCGAGCGTCATCGCGTAGGCCTCCTGCGAATCGGCAGGCTCGAATACGGGTACGTGGGCAAAACGACCCCAGTAGCGGGAATCCTGCTCGTTCTGCGATGACGAAAGCCCGACGTCGTCGGCGATCGCGATGACCAGACCGCCGATCACGCCGGTCAGCGTCAAGGTCATCAAGGCATCGGAGGCGACGTTCATGCCGACATGCTTCATGCAGCAGAACGAACGCGAGCCGGCATAGGCGGCACCGATCGCCACTTCCAGCGACACTTTTTCATTGACCGACCACTCGGCATAGAGATCCGGATAGGTCGAGATCACTTCGAGCATTTCGGTGGATGGCGTGCCCGGATAGGCGGCGGCAACCTTGACGCCCGCCTCCCAGACGGCGCGGGCGACTGCTTCGTTACCAGACATCAGAACCCGGCTGGCGGCCGGTATGGGCATGACTGCGGCCATGACGACTCCTCGATCAGCATTACCAAACCGGTAATTATAAGTGGCGACCGGTTGTGGCATTTGATACAAAGCAAGACGCTCCCATTTCTTTGGCTTGCTGATTGCCAACAGTTTCGCCGACCTTGGATTTTGTTTGCCTGCATCAAAGCCGCGGATCCGATCCCACGTCAGAATTATCGTCTAGGTCAAATGACGTTACGAGAGAACATGGCTGAAGCGGTTCTTCAGGCGCCACCTGAAATCCAGTTCGCGGAAACGCGACGCATCCCCGGCAACAAGGGAATCTGGGCCGGCATTACCTGTGAATTCGTCGAGTTCGCGGTACTTTTCGCGGTCTACTTCGTTTCACGCGCCCATTTTTCTGACGCTTTCCACGAAGGTGCACAACGGCTGTCGGTAGTTTTCGGAACGCTCATCACCCTGCTGATGATCACCAGCAGCTATTTCATCGCCTGCTCGGTAAATGCGATCCGCAACGGGCGCCAGCGCAGTGCGTTACGCTGGCTGGTCGCCGGCCTGCTGGTCGCCCTCGGCTACCCGGTCGTCAAATTCTTCGAAATCCGCTGGAATCTGGCGCACGACATCAATGGCGGTTCCGGCATCTTTTTCACCGTCTATTACTATCTCACCTTCAACCATCTGGTTCATGCCGTCTGGGGCATCCTCGGCATTTTCTGGGTGCTCACCCGCCTGCTCTTCCAGGGTTATTCGGCCGAGGACTATGCCGGTCTCGAAGCGCTGGCCAGCTACTGGCACGCAACCGACATCATCTGGCTGATCATCTTTCCACTGTTTTACGTTCTCGCCTGACCATGAAGACTCACGACAGCTTCCCCGCCCTGACCCTGACCTGGCTGGCGCTCGTCGCCCTGACCTTGCTCAGCCTCGGCCTTGGCGAGTGGTTCCGTGCCGCCCACTGGCTGCCGGTGCTGGTCGCGGCGATCGTCTGGCTCAAGGGGGCGCTGGTAGCGCGCTACTTCCTTGAATCACCCAGTACCCACCCGTTCATTGCCCGACTGCTCAAGGCCTTCATCGTCATTGCGCCGGTCGCGCTGATCCTGACCGCATTTTTTGGCGCGAAGTTCTCGCGCTGGGCCACCATATAGCGGCGGCCCGTCACGCAGGGGTCAGTTGTCCTCCGGCACCACCTTGATCGCGCCGCACGGGCATTCCGCCGCACACATGCCGCAACCCTTGCAATAGTCGTAGTTGAACGCGAAGCGTTTGCCGGGGCCGAGCTTGATCACCGCGTTGTCGGGACAGACGCCATAGCAGTTGTCGCACTCGAAGCAATTGCCGCAGGACATGCAGCGTCGCGCCTCGAACAGCGCATTGTGTTCGTCGAGCCCGCCGAGCACCTCCTCGAAAGTGGATTGACGGCGGATGATGTCGAGCACCGGGCGCACCGTTTTCGGAGCGTCGGAGTAGTACCAGGAATTCATCCGCTCGAAAGTCGCCAACTCGTGTTTCGGCGGCGGCACATATGTCTCGCCGCGCAGCCAGGCGTCGATGGCGCGCGCAGCCTTCTTGCCGTGGCCGATGGCGACGGTGACGGTGCGCTCGCTGCCGGCCATGTCGCCGCCGGCAAAAATACCGGGATGGCCGGTCATCATGCCGGCATCGACCTCGATCAGCCCCTTGTCGACGACCAGACCCGGCACGTTTTCGAGCAGTGACAGATCGGAATCCTGGCCAAGCGCCAGTACTACCGAATCAGCTTCGATGCGCTCGTATTCGCCGGTCGGCTGCGGAAAGCCGTTTTCGTCGAGCGCCATCTTCTCGACCATGATTTCCGCTTCACCGGCCTCCTTGATGGTCGACAGCCATTTGATCGAGATACCTTCCTGCAGTGCCTCTTCGACCTCGAAATCGTGGGCCGGCATCTTGTCGCGGGTACGCCGGTAAACGATGATCGCCTCTTCGGCACCGAGACGCTTGGCGGTGCGCGCAACGTCCATGGCGGTATTGCCGCCGCCGTAGACGACGACGCGGCGGCCGAGCATGGGTGCGGTTTCGGCTTCCATGTCGTGCAGCACCGAGACGGCGTCGAGCACCTTGTTGGCATCGCCGGCCGGAATATAGGCGCGCTTGGCGAGATGGGCGCCGACGCCGAGGAAGCAGGCGTCGAATCTCTGCTCGGCCATAACCTGGCGCAGATCGCTGACTTTGGTGTCGAGCCATAGTTCGACGCCGTAATCGAGAATGCGCTGGATTTCGGCGTCGAGCACGTCGCGCGGCAGCCGGTATTTCGGGATGCCGTAACGCATCATGCCGCCGGACTGCGCCGCAGCTTCGAAAATCGCCACCTGATGGCCGAGGCGGCGCAAGTGGTAGGCCGCCGAGAGGCCGGCCGGGCCGGCGCCGACCACCAGGATTCGCTTGCCGCTGTCCGCTGCGGGCGGGTCGAATTGCCAGCCGCGCTTGAGCGCCTCGTCGCCAAGAAAACGCTCGACCGAATTGATGCCGACCGCGGCATCGATGTTCTGGCGGTTGCAGGCGCCCTCGCAGGGGTGATAGCAAACGCGCCCCATGATCGCCGGCAACGGGTTATTGACGGTCAGTGAGCGCCATGCGGCTTCGTAGTCGCCGCTTTCGGCGTGGAACAACCAGCCCTGGATGTTCTCACCAGCCGGGCAGGTGGCATTGCACGGCGGCAGACGATCGACATAGACGGGGCGCGTCGTGCGCCAAGAGCCGGTCAGGTTGGCCAGCGAAGAGCCAGGATTCAGCGTGATGGCGAAAGGTTTGTCCATTAGCGTTCTCCCTGTCCAAGCAGACCATAGCGTTTGATATTGCGATCAGCCATGGCTTGCAACCTGGCGATGACTGCGACCTTCGGCTGTTTACCGAACAAGTGCGCGTAGCGCTTCTGCGGCTTCAGGTAATCCTCGACCGGCAGTTGGCGGCGGATCGGCAGCACCGAAGTGATCTCGCCATGCTCGGCCTCGAAGACCGGAAAAATGCCGGTTTCCTTGGCCAGCCGTGCCATGTGAATGGTTTCCTGCGAGGCCGTGCCCCAGCCGAGCGGACAGGGCACGAGAATGTGGATGTAACGCGCGCCGCGAATCTCCATGGCGCGCCGTACCTTGGCTTCGAGATCGCGCAGGTCGGCCACCGTCGCCGTCGCGACGTAGGGAACGTCGTGCGCCAGCGCAATCGCCGGCACGAACTTGCCCTGGCCGAAGACGTTGCCCGGTTCGGGACCGACCGCCATGGTTGTAGCCGTGCGGGCAGCCGGCGGCGTCGCCGAGGAGCGCTGGACGCCGGTGTTCATGTAGCCCTGATTGTCGTAGCAGATATAGAGCACGTCGTCATTGCGTTCGAACATCCCGGACAAGCAGCCGAAACCGATGTCGGTCGTTCCGCCATCACCGCCCTGGGCGACAACGCGGACATCCCGTTTTTGTTCGCCTTTTCTCTGCTTGACCTTGAGCGCGGCGGCAATGCCGGTAGCGACTGCGGCAGTGTTGCCAAATAGCGAATGGATCCACGGTATCTGCCACGAGGTTTCCGGGTAGGGCGTGGAAAACACCTCGAGGCAGCCGGTAGCGTTAGCGGCGACGAGCTGACCGTCGGTCGCTTCCATCGCCGCGTCGATGGCGTAGCGCGCACCCAGCGCCTCACCGCAGCCCTGACAGGCGCGGTGACCGGAGTTGATCGAATTGAAGCGCTTGGCGCTGGCCTGCACGCTGCGCTCTTCGGGGGCGAGCAGGCGATTGCCGACAGTGAAGGTGCCGGTCTGGTAGAACTTTACGGGTTGAAAGGACATGTGTGTTTACCTCTCAATAGTTGCGGGCGCCGACGACACCGACGTCGCGCAGCAGCGCCTCGGCGACCGGCCCGCTGCGGCGGTGCGCCTTCTCGCGTTCGAGTTGCTTGTTGACGGCCTTCCAGTCGAGATCGAGAAAGGTCACGAGGTCCAGATTTTCGCGCATGGCCTTTTCAAACAGCGCGGTCAGCGACTTGACCGTGATCGCCCGCCCGCCGAGGCCGGCGACGACCGTGTAGCCCTTCAGCCCCATGCCGGTGACCGCCATCCGTACATCGGTAGCGACGATGCCGCCGATGCCGACTGCCAGGCTCTTTTCCAGCACGACGAAACGTTTGCAGTTCTTCAGTGCCGCGGCAACCGCGGCAAGCGGGAAGGGGCGATAGCTGGTGATGCCGAGCACGCCAATCCGGTGGCCGCCGTTTTCCGGCCGGCGCATGGCGTCGACCGTATCTTTTATCGTGCCGAGCACCGAACCCATGGCAATGACGATGGTGTCGGCGTCTTCGGTCCGGTAGGTATGAATCAGCCCGCCCGAGTCGCGGCCGAACACGCTGTTGAATTCCGTGGCGAGTTGCGGGATGCGTTCGAGCGCCTGCATCTGCTTAGCGTGGGCGAGATAGCGCACTTCCGTGAAGGCTTCCGGCCCGACCATGGCACCGATCGACACCGGCTCGTTGGGGTCAAGGACCTGGCGCGGCTCATAGGGCGGCAGATAGGCGTCGACCTGCTCCTGGGTCGGCATGTCGACGCGCTCGTAGGCATGGGTCAGAATGAACCCGTCCATGCATACCATGACCGGCATCGAGAGTTCCTCGGCCAGCTTGAAGGCCTGAATATGCAGGTCGAGCGCTTCCTGGTTGGTTTCGGCGAACAGTTGAATCCAGCCGCAATCGCGCTGCGAGAGCGAATCCGAATGGTCGTTCCAGATGTTGATCGGGGCGCCGATGGCGCGGTTGGCGACGGTCATGACAATCGGCAGGCCGAGGCCGGAAGCGTTGTACACCGCTTCGACCATGAACAACAGCCCCTGCGAGGCGGTGGCGGTATAGCTGCGCGCACCGGCTGCCGAAGCACCGATGGCCACCGACATGGCGGCGAATTCGGATTCGACGTTGATGTACTCGCAGTCGGTGAGTGCCTCTTCCTTGACCATCTCGCCGAGCGCCTCGACGATGTGCGTCTGCGGCGAAATCGGATAGGCGCAGATGACTTCCGGGCGGCACAGCGCGACCGCTTCGGCGACGGCGCGCGAGCCTTCGATTTGCTTAAGCATGGGCAACCTCCATTTCCTGCTGCACGATCCTGTAGGCTTCGGTCGCGGCAGCGATGTTGCCGTCCGCCACCTTGCCCGAAAACCTGTCGTGGATGGCCTTGATGACCGATTCGAGCCTGATGACCCCCGAGACCGCCGCGAAGCCCCCGAGCAATGGCACGTTGGGTACCGGCCGGCCGACATGTTTGAGCGCCAGGTCGGTGGCCGAAACGGTACGCAGGCGATCTGCACGATGGCTCTTGACGAACTCGGCCAGCCCGAGTTCTTCGAAGGTCTTGTTGGTATTAATCAGAATGTACCCGTCCGGCTTGAGGCCAGCGAAGACATCAACCTGATGCAGCAAGGTCGGGTCCTGGATGATCAGCGCGTCAGGCGCCATGATCGGCTCGCGCAGACGGATTTCGGTGTCGGCGATGCGACAGAATGCGACGACCGGCGCTCCGGTACGTTCGGAACCGAAGCTGGGAAAGGCCTGGGCGTGTCGGCCTTCCTCGAATGCGGCGATCGACAGCATTTCGGCGGCAGTGACGACCCCCTGTCCACCACGCCCATGTATTCGAACCTGGAACATTGTCTCCTCCTTTTGTTCCAAGCATACGACAGTCGCCGGTCATTGCGTAACTGTTGTGGAAATCTCTTATTGCACAATACGAATTTGTATTTTACGATGTGAAAATTGCGAATAAATACGAGCCTACCTATCCGGCGGGTTTAATCTGTCGCAGAACCCGATCCGCCCACCGGTGGGCCGGTTCCTATTAAAGCAACTCCAACAGGAGGAGATATGTCAGAGAATCAATCCAGCGCCATCAAGCTCTCCGGTATCGCATCCGTTCCTGATGACGACCCGCAGGAAACCCATGAATGGATCGAGGCGCTGGAAGGCGTCATCGCACAGGAAGGTGCCGACCGCGCCCATTTTCTGATCGAGAAGCTGATCGGTCAGGCGCGCGAGGACGGTATCGACATCCCGTATTCGGCCAATACCGAATACATCAATACCATTCCGGTCGAGCAGCAGCCCAAGTATCCGGGCAACGCCGACATGGAAATCAAGATTCACTCCTACATCCGCTGGAACGCGATGGCCATGGTCGTGCGCGCCAACAAGGACACCAACGTTGGTGGACACATCGCCTCCTTCGCCTCGGCCGCCGCACTTTACGACGTCGGCTTTTCGCAATTCTGGCGCAGCATCAACGATCCATCCGGCGGCGACCTGATTTTCTTCCAGGGCCATTCGGTACCAGGCGTCTATTCGCGCGCCTTCATGCTCGGCCGCCTGAGCGAGGAGCAGATGGATAACTTCCGCCAGGAAACCGGCGGCAAGGGCATCTCGTCCTATCCGCACCCTTGGCTGATGCCGGATTTCTGGCAGTTCCCGACCGTTTCGATGGGCCTCGGCCCGATCCAGGCCATCTACCAGGCCCGCTTTATGAAGTACCTCGATTCGCGCGGACTGGCCAAGGCCGGTGATCGCAAGGTCTGGGCCTTCCTCGGCGACGGCGAGACCGACGAGGTCGAATCGCTCGGCGCCATCGGCATGGCCGGCCGCGAGAAGCTCGACAACCTGATCTTCGTCATCAACTGCAATCTGCAGCGTCTCGACGGACCGGTGCGCGGCAACGGCAAGATCATCCAGGAACTCGAATCCGAATTCCGCGGCGCCGGCTGGAACGTGATCAAACTGGTCTGGGGTACGCACTGGGATGCGCTGCTGCAGCGCGACAAGAAGGGCATCCTGAAACGCCGCATGATGGATTGCGTCGATGGCGAATATCAGACTTTCAAAGCCAAAAACGGCGCCTACGTGCGTGAATATTTTTTCAACACGCCGGAATTGAAGGCGCTGGTCGAAGACTGGACCGACGATGAAATCTGGCAACTGAATCGCGGCGGTCACGACATTTTCAAGATTTTTTCGGCTTATCAGGCCGCGGTTAGGCATGAGGGCGCGCCGACACTGATCCTGGCCAAGACGATCAAGGGCTTCGGCATGGGGCAGGCGGGCGAGGCGATGAACACCTCGCACCAGCAGAAAAAACTGGATGTCGAGCAGATCGGCCGCTTCCGCGACCGTTTCAACCTGCCAGTTCCCGATGAAAAACTGGCCGAACTGCCTTACCTGAAGTTCGCCGAAGACTCCGAGGAATACAAGTACATGCGTCAGCGCCGCATGGACCTCGGCGGCTTCCTGCCCCAGCGCCGGCGCAAGGCCGAGCCGCTCTCGATTCCGGCGCTTGATAGCTTTGCCGCGCTGTTGAAGGCTTCCGGCGAAGGGCGCGAGTTGTCGACGACGATGGCCATCGTTCGCATCATGAATTTGCTGCTCAAGGACAAGCAGATTGGTCGTCATGTCGTGCCCATCGTGCCGGACGAATCGCGCACCTTCGGCATGGAGGGTATGTTCCGTTCGGTCGGCATCTGGAACCAGGAAGGCCAGAACTATGTGCCGGAAGACCACGACCAGCTGATGTTCTACAAGGAATCGAAAACCGGCCAGGTGCTGCAGGAGGGCATCAACGAAGCCGGCGCGATGAGCGACTGGATCGCCGCCGCGACGGCCTACTCTGTGCATGGCGTGCAGACCATCCCGTTCTACATCTGTTATTCGATGTTCGGCCTGCAACGCACCCTTGACCTGTGCTGGGCAGCCGGCGACCAGCGTGCGCGCGGCTTCCTGATCGGCGGCACGGCCGGGCGCACGACGCTGAACGGCGAAGGTCTGCAGCACGAAGACGGCCACAGCTTGATACTCGCCAACCTGATTCCGAACTGCGTTTCCTACGACCCGACCTTCCAGTACGAAGTCGCCGTCATTACGCAGGACGGCATGCGCCGCATGCATGTCGAACAGGAAGACGTCTTCTACTACATCACCGTGATGAACGAGAATTACGAGCATCCGGAAATGCCGGCCGGCACCGAGGCCGACATCATCAAGGGTATGTATGCCTTCAGGAAGGGGGCCGAATCTACCGGCCCACGAGTGCAGCTGCTCGGCTCCGGCACCATCTTCCGCGAAGTCATCGCCGCCGCCGAACTGCTCAAGAACGACTGGGGCGTCGAGGCCGACCTCTGGGGCTGCCCGAGCTTCAACGAACTGGCGCGCAACGGACAGAACGTGCAACGCTGGAACCTGCTGCATCCGCTCGAAGCGCCAAAGCTGTCACATGTCGAAGAAAAGCTGAAGGACACCAAGGGTCCGGTGATCGCTGCCACCGACTACATCAAGCTGTTCTCCGAGCAGATCCGTCCCTTCGTCAAGGCGCCGTATGTCACGCTCGGCACCGACGGCTTTGGTCGTTCAGATACCCGAGAGAAATTGCGCCACTTTTTCGAGGTCGACCGCCACTGGGTGACGCTGGCGGCCTTGAAGGCGCTTGCCGACAGCGGCGAAATCGCCCGCGAGAAGGTCGCTGCGGCGCTGGTCAAGTACAAACTTGACCCGAACAAGCCCAACCCGCTGTCAATTTGAGGGGAGAGACGACATGAGCCAGATCATTGAAGTCAAGGTTCCCGATATCGGCGATTTCCCGGAAGTTCCGGTCATCGAATTGTTCGTCAAAGTGGGCGACAGCATCAAGGTTGACGACGCCATCGTCACGCTGGAATCCGACAAGGCGACGATGGATGTCCCTTCCACCGTCGCCGGCGTGGTCAGGGAAGTCCTGGTTCAGCTCGGCACCAAGGTCGGCGAAGGCAGCGTGCTGATCAAGGTCGAAGCGGGCGCTGCGGTTGCCGAATCCGTTGCGGTCAACCCGGAAAATGCGCCAAAAACGCCGTCGACCCCAGGGCCAGCCGTTGCCTCTATGGTCGCAGGGGTCGCAGCGCCGGCAGGTGGCACTATCGTTGAAGTCAAAGTGCCGGACATCGGCGACTTCACCGACGTGCCGGTCATCGACCTGTTCGTCAAGGTCGGCGACACGATCAAGGTGGACGATGCCATCGCCACGCTGGAATCCGACAAGGCGACGATGGATGTGCCGAGTACGGTTGGTGGCGTGGTCAGGGAAGTGCTGATCCAGCTCGGCGCCAAGGTCAGCGAAGGTGCCGTACTGATCAGGGTCGAAAGCAATGAAGGCGCCCCGGTTGCCGCCCCCGCTCCACAAACTTTGGCGCCTGCCCCCGTTGCTGCCGCTCCCGCGCCAGTCGCCGCCCCCGTCACTGCTCTGGCCAGCGCCCCGGCCCCCTTGGCGCCGGCCCTGCCGCCCGGCGCCAAGGTCCATGCCTCGCCCTCCGTCCGCGCCTATGCTCGCGAACTCGGTGTCGATCTCTCCAAAGTCACCGCCAGCGGCCCGAAGAACCGCATCGTCAGGGAAGATCTGACCAAGTATGTCAAGGGCGTGATGACCGGTACGATTTCCGGGCCGGTGGCCTCGGCGACCGGTGGTGTGGTCGGCGGCGGCGTGCTCGACCTGCTGCCCTGGCCAAAGGTCGATTTCAGCAAGTTCGGTGAAATCGAGGTCAAGCCGCTGTCGCGCATCAAGAAGATCTCTGGCCAGAATCTGTCGCGCAACTGGGTCATGATCCCGGCCGTGACCTATCACGAAGATGCCGACATCACCGACCTCGAAGCCTTCCGCATCCAGCTCAACAAGGAAAACGAGAAGTCCGGCAACAAGCTGACCATGCTCGCCTTCCTGATCAAGGCTTGCGTCAAGGCGATGCAGCGTTACCCGGAATTCAATTCCTCGCTCGACGGCGACAACCTGGTGCTGAAGAAATACTTCAACATCGGCTTCGCGGCCGACACACCGAATGGCCTGGTCGTCCCGGTGGTCAAGAATGCTGACAGGAAGGGCGTTTTCGAGATCGCCAGGGAAACCGGCGAACTGGCCAAGCAGGCCCGGGACGGCAAGCTCAAGCCGGCCGACATGTCCGGCGCCTGCTTCACGATCTCCAGCCTGGGCGGCATCGGCGGCACCTACTTCGCGCCGATCGTCAATGCGCCGGAAGTCGCCATCCTCGGCGTCAACAAGTCGGCGCTGAAACCGGTGTGGGACGGTAAGCAATTCGTGCCACGCCTGACCCTGCCGCTGTCGCTGACCGCCGACCACCGTGTCATCGACGGCGCGCTGGCCACTCGCTTCAACGTCTATGTCGCCGAACTGCTGGCCGACATGCGCCGCATGATCGTCTGAGGGGAAAGACATGAGCCAACTCATTGAAGTCAAAGTCCCCGACATCGGCGATTTCTCGGAGGTTCCGATCATCGACCTGTTCGTCAAGGTTGGTGACAGCATCAAGGTCGACGACGCGATCTGCACGCTGGAATCCGACAAGGCGACGATGGATGTGCCGTCGCCGGTCGCCGGCGTGGTCAAGGAGGTCCTGGTTCAACTCGGCGCCAAGGTGGCCGAAGGCTCCTTGCTTATCAATGTTGAAAGCGGCGCCGCTACCACGGTCAACCCGGAAAATGCGCAAAAAACCGAAGCCGCCCCCGCTGCGGCGCCGGTCGCCGGCAGCCATGCCGGCGGTGCCGACATCGAGTGCGAAATGCTCGTCCTCGGCGCCGGCCCAGGCGGCTCGAGCTCTGGGATATTTATAAATTGGATGTTGTGGTTATACCAACAAATAGACCGATTGTAAGAGATGACTTTGAAGATCTTGTTTATAAAACTACTCGTGAAAAATATGCTGCAGTAATTAATGAAATTGAACAACTAATCGGTAAAGGGAGA
>CAZGPO010000019.1:0-19019 GCA_964527745.1 uncultured Dechloromonas sp. | reverse complement strand
TCTCCCTGGCTGGAGAATCCCCAGTTGATCGAAGTGAAGTCCGCCGTGCTCAATGGACGTCGTACCAACGAGTTTGCAATGAATTTCATGCTGACACGTACCCAGCCGAATGCCGGGAAGGGTAAAAAATGAGCGCCAAACCTAAATCAATCCAAAAGATCGATTTTCAGGCGATCGCCGATGATTTCCGATTCCTGAATCCGAACGATCCTGGAGCTTGGCCAACGATCCCGAAGATGACCGTTTTGGCTGGTATTTTTCTTGTTCTGGTAGTTGCCGGCTGGTGGTTTTTGTGGAGCGATCAGCTGGTCGAGCTGGAAACCAAGCAGAAAGAAGAAGAAACCCTCAAGCAGCAGTATCTCGACAAGAAGAAGCAGGCAGTCAACCTCGACCTGTACATCGAGCAACTGGCGGAAATCGATCGCTCGTTCGGTGCCTTGCTGAAGCAGTTGCCGAACAAGTCGGAAATCGAAGCCTTGCTGATCGAGGTGAATCAAGCCGGTCTCGGACGCGGTCTTCAGTTCGAGCTGTTCCGCCCGGGTGCTGAGCAGGTGAAGGATTTCTATGCCGAATTGCCGATCGCGGTAAAAATCGTCGGCGGATACCACGACTTTGGTGCCTTTGCCGCTGATATCGCGAAGTTGCCGCGTATCGTGACGCTAAACAACATCTCGATCGTTCCTGGCAAGGACGGCGTTTTGTCACTCGATGCGACAACCAAAACCTTCCGCTACCTCGATGAAGAAGAGGTTGCGAAACAGAAGAAGGCAGCGCAAGGAGCGAAAAAGTGAAGCGACTAATTCTCGTCGCGCTGTGCGGGGCTTTGGGGGCCTGTTCGAGTGGCGACCATGAAGACCTCAAGCGCTGGATGGCAGAAAATTCCAAGGACTTGCGTGGCAATATTCCAAAGTTGCCGGAGGTCAAGCCTTATCAACCGGTTCCCTACGATGTCGAGGGAATTCTCGATCCGTTCAAGGCCAGCAAGATCGAGCCGGAATCGAAAAATCGGCAGGGCGCCGGCCAGGGCGGGGCTTTCCAGCCCGATTTCGAGGCTCGTGATCTGCGCAACAGCCTGCTTGAAAAATATCCGGTCGAGTCTCTCAGGATGATTGGTTACCTGAACGTCAATCGCCGTCCGATTGCCGTGATTCAGGTTGAAGACAAGATAAAGCAGGTCAAGGTGGGGGAATACCTCGGTCTTGATTTCGGCATGGTGACGAATATTTCGGACAAGGAAGTTGTGATGCGCGAACTGATTCAGGATTCTGCGGGTGACTGGAGCGAACGCACCAGTTCTCTGTATCTGCAGGGCAAGGAGGGGGGCAGGAAATGAAATTTACCAAATATGCAATGGCCGTCGTTATGGCGACCTGCCTTGCCATGGCCGGGTCACTCTCGGCGCAAACCGCCACAACGAATTCGATCGAGGCGATGGTTGCTGCAATACAGGGTGACAATATTGCCGTAAAGATCGATCTCAAGGAGGCGCTTACTGCGCCACCGACCGGATTTAGCGTCGCCAACCCGGCAAAAATCGCCTTCGATTTTCCGTCGACCGCGAACGGCATTGGAAAGAACAGCATCACCTTCAAGGAAGGTGATCTGCAGAGCGCCAATGTGGTTCAGGTGGGTGATCGTACGCGTGTCGTCCTCAATCTGACACGCAGCCTCAATTACACGACACGCCTCGATGGCAAGTCGCTTTACATCGTTCTGGCGCCGATACCGGCTGTCGGTTCATTGGCCGATAGGGTGACCCAATTTACCCCGGAAACCGCGGTCGGCAAGCGTCATGCACTTCAGGACGTCGCGTTCCGCCGTGGCAAGGATGGCGAAGGTCGCGTTATCGTCGATCTGAATAATACTGGGACCGGGATCGACATTCGCCAGCAAGGCAAGAGCCTGATTGTCGATTTCCTCAAAACAAGCGCTCCTGAGAATCTGCGTCGCAAACTTGACGTGACCGATTTCGGAACCCCGGTGACTTCGGTCGAGACCAAGCAGATCGGCGACAACGTACGGATGACGATCACGCCGCACGGCATTTGGGAGCACAATGCCTACCAGAGCGAAAACCAGTTCGTCATTGAGGTCAAGAAGATCATCGAAGATCCGAACAAGCTGGTGCAGGGTACCAAGACCGGCTATCAGGGTCCGCGGGTCAGTATCAATTACCAGAATGGTGACGTCCGCGCCCTGCTCCGCCTGATGGCCGAGGAACTGGGTCTGAATGCCGTGATCAGCGAGACCGTGACCGGGACGACGACGCTGGTCCTGAAGGACGTGCCGGCCGACCAGGTGATCGACATCATCTTCCAGCAAAAGGGTCTGGACATGCGCAAGAAGGGCAACATCATGATGATTGCCCCGCGCGACGAAATTGCGACCCGCGAAAAACTCGACTTCGAGTCGCGTCAGCAGATCGCCGATCTGGAGCCGATCATCGCAGAAAAATTCTCGCTGAATTATCAGAAGGCGGTCGACATAGCGCGTCTGCTGTCCGGCGTGGCAGTTGCCGGTGGTGCGCCATCGCAGCGCCTGCTTAGCAAGCGTGGCAATGCAGTGGCCGATCCGCAGTCGAACATCCTGTTCGTCAATGACATCCCAAGCAAACTCGAGGAGATCCGCAAATTCATTACGGCGATCGATACCGGTGCCCGCCAGGTCATGATCGAGGCGCGTGTTGTCGAAGCGCAGGACTCGTTCAACCGCGATCTTGGCGTCAGGCTGAACTTCCTGAGCGCACAGCGCACAGGGATTGGCGGTAGCGGCATTTACGGTGGCGGCGGTACCTATTCCCCGTCGGGCCAGGTCACAAACCAGGCAATCGGTGTCAACCTGCCATCCTTCACCAATGTTGGTGGCACCCTCGCCTTCTCACTGTTCAATGCTTCGCTGACACGTATCCTGAACCTTGAGATTGCCGCGCTGGAAACGGATGGTCTGGGCAAGATCGTTTCGAGCCCGCGGGTCATCACGGCGAACAATGTCAAGGCGAAGATCCAGGATGGTACGGAAATTCCGTACGTGACGACGGCGACGGGCGGTGGTGTGGCAACCCAGAACGTTTCGTTCAAAACCGCCGCCCTCTCGCTCGAGGCGACGCCACAGATCACGCCAGAGGGCACGGTGCGCATGCAACTGATCGTCAAGAAGGAAGAGCCGGACTGGACGCGGGCCGTGCTCGGCAACCCGCCGATCAAGACTTCCACGGTCGAGACCAATGTGGTCGTCGAGAATGGCGGAACGGTCGTCATCGGTGGGGTGTATGTCACCAAGAAGGAAAACGTGACTGAAAAAGTACCGTTGCTTGGCGACATTCCATTCTTCGGCTACCTGTTCAAGTACCAGAACGACGCAGCCCAGCGCCGCGAACTGCTCTTCTTCATCACGCCGCGCATCATTTCCGACAAACTGCAGATCAACTGATCGGAAACTCATTCGTTTAGCTGAAGGGCCGGTTTTGCCGGCCCTTCTTTTTTGTCGGTTGCCGCGAGACCGGATAAAATCGCGAAGTGAATAATCGCAGCAATATCTACCTTGTCGGTTTGATGGGTGCGGGGAAAACGACAATCGGACGGCAACTGGCGCGGCGCCTCGGGCGCCGCTTCTATGATTCCGACCATGAGATCGTCGCCCGTACCGGCGTTCCGATTCCGACCATCTTCGAGATCGAGGGTGAGGAGGGTTTCAGGCGTCGTGAATCGCAGACCATCGCCGAGCTGACTGCGACCAGTGGCATTGTTCTGGCGACCGGTGGCGGCGTCGTTCTGAACCCCGAAAACCGGCGGCTGTTGCATGATAGCGGCTGGGTGGTCTATCTCAATGTGCCGCCGGGCAAGTTGTACGAACGAACGCGCCATGATCGAATCCGCCCCTTGTTGCGTGTCGAGGATCCACTCGGCAAGCTGGAAGAGTTGCACGCATTGCGCGATCCGCTGTACCGCGAAGCAGCACATCTGGTCGTCGATGGCTCGCACCTGGTCGCCTCCGGTATCGTTCATCATCTTTTGAGAGAATTCAATCGCTTATGTCAGGCATGACACAGACATTGACGGTCGCCTTGGGCGAGCGTTCCTATCCCATTCATATCGGCTGCGGCGTTCTCAAGCGCGCCGACCTGTTGCTGCCGCACCTCAAGCAAAAAAAAGTGCTGGTCGTCAGCAATACCACCGTTGCTCCGCTGTATTTGGAGATGTTGCGGTCAACACTGGAAAATGCCGGAATTTCAGTCATGTCGGTCATTCTTCCGGATGGCGAGCAATACAAGGAATGGAATACCCTCAACCTGATTTTCGACGCGCTGCTTGGTGCTCATTGTGAGCGCAGCACGACCCTTATCGCACTTGGTGGAGGAGTCATCGGCGATATGGGTGGGTTCGCGGCATCCTGCTACCAGCGTGGAATGCCGTTCATCCAGATCCCGACGACGCTGCTGTCGCTGGTGGATTCCTCAGTGGGTGGCAAGACGGCGATCAATCATCCACTCGGCAAGAACATGATCGGCGCCTTCTATCAGCCACAACTGGTGCTGGCTGATATTTTGACTCTCGACACACTCGCCGACCGCGAGTTGAAGGCTGGTCTGGCCGAGGTCATCAAGTACGGGCTGATTCGCGATCCCGATTTTTTCGTCTGGCTGGAGGCCAATATCGAGAAGTTGCTGGTGCGCGATCAGGCGGCGCTGGCCTACGCCATCCATCGCTCCTGCACCAACAAGGCTGAAGTCGTCGCCGCCGACGAGCGTGAAACCGGCGAACGGGCATTGCTCAATCTCGGTCATACCTTCGGCCACGCCATCGAAACCGGACTCGGCTACGGCGAATGGCTGCACGGCGAGGCGGTTGCCGCCGGCACGCTAATTGCTGCGGAATTGTCGCGTCGTCTGGGCTGGCTAGCGGACGACGCGGTGTTGCGGATCGAAAAACTGTTTGTGCGGGCCGGTTTGCCGGTCAAGGGTGCTCCCTTGGGCGCGGCGCGTTATCTGGAACTGATGCGCCACGACAAAAAGGTGCAGGACGGCAGGTTGCGTCTGGTGCTGTTGAAAGGCATCGGCAGCGCAGTCGTTTCCGATGCAGCAGCGGAAGCGACGATCGTGGCAGCGATTGACGCCCGATGCACCTGAAATGGGAATTCGGGTCGCCAGAAGAACCGCCTTGGTGCGTCGCAGCATCTTGAATTGACAGGGCTTTGGCGGTATATTCTGCGGTCGCCCGAGATTTATGTACAAGCCGGCCAGCGTAACGGGATGCCGGCTTTTTTACCCTTGGTCATTGTATTCAGTGACCCAGAATTTTGAAGGAATGCGTGTGATGGAATCGGCTGCACCTGAGTGTCGCGGTATGTATGACCCGGCCAACGAGCACGATGCTTGTGGCGTGGGATTTGTCGCCCATGTCAAAGGCCAGAAGAGCCACGGCATTGTCGAACAGGGTTTGTTGATCCTGAAAAACCTGGATCACCGGGGTGCGGTTGGTGCCGACCCTTTGCAGGGTGACGGCGCCGGCATTCTGATCCAGATTCCGGACCGGCTCTATCGCGAAGAAATGGCCAAGCAGGGCGTCGAACTTCCGCCGGTCGGCGAATATGGTGTTGGCATGGTCTTCCTGCCGCAGGAAGCAGCATCGCGCCATGCCTGTGTCGAGGAAATCGAGCGCTCCGTCGCCGCTGAAGGGCAGGTTTTGCTCGGCTGGCGCGACGTGCCAGTCAATCGCGAGATGCCGATGTCGCCTGCGGTCCGGTTGACCGAACCGGTGATGCGCCAGGTTTTCGTCGGCCGTGGTAGCGATGTGTTCGTGACCGATGCGCTCGAGCGCAAGTTGTACATCATCCGCCGCCGTGCCGCGAATGCGATCAAGTCGCTCAAGCTGAAGCATGGCAAGGAATTTTACGTGCCATCGTTCTCAGCCCGGACGATCAACTACAAGGGTCTGCTACTGGCGACCCAAGTCGGTGTCTACTTTCTCGACCTTCAGGACGAGCGCGCGACATCGGCGCTGGCGCTGGTTCACCAGCGTTTCTCGACCAACACCTTCCCGACCTGGGACCTGGCTCATCCGTTCCGCTATATCGCCCACAATGGCGAAATCAACACGGTGCGTGGCAACGTCAACTGGTTCAAGGCGCGCGAACAGGCCATCTCGTCGCCAATTCTCGGTGATGACCTGAAGAAGGTCTGGCCGCTGCATTACCCGGGGCAATCCGATTCGGCTTCGTTCGACAACGCGCTTGAACTGCTCGTCATGGGTGGTTATTCGATGGCGCAGGCGGTGATGCTGATGATTCCCGAAGCGTGGGAAAAGCACACGCTGATGGACGAAAACCGTCGCGCCTTCTACGAATACCATGCCGCGATGATGGAGCCGTGGGATGGCCCGGCGGCGGTGGCATTCACCGACGGGCGCCAGATCGGAGCGACCCTCGACCGTAACGGCCTGCGTCCGGCGCGCTATCTGGTAACCGATGATGACATGGTGGTCATGGCTTCCGAGTCTGGTGTGCTGCCGATTCCGGAGAAGAAGATCGTCAAGAAATGGCGTCTGCAGCCGGGAAAAATGTTCCTGATCGATATGGAACAGGGACGCATCATCGACGACAAGGAACTCAAGGACTCGTTAGCCAACGCCAAACCCTACCGCGAGTGGGTTGATAAAATCCGCATCCGGCTCGACGAATTGCCGTCGCCGGCTGAAAAGATCGAGGCGGCAACCGCTTCCATGCTTGATCGCCAGCAGGCCTTCGGCTACACCCAGGAAGACATCAAGGTCATCCTCGAGCCAATGATCCAGAACGGCGAGGAAGCGACCGGCTCGATGGGTACGGACTCCGCCCTGCCTGTGCTGTCGAGCAAGAACAAGACGCTCTATAACTACTTCAAGCAGCTTTTCGCGCAGGTGACCAATCCGCCGATCGATCCGATCCGCGAGGAACTCGTCATGTCGTTGGTGTCATTCATCGGACCCAAGCCGAACCTGCTCAACACGCATGACATCAATCCGCCGATCCGGCTCGAGGTGTCGCAGCCTGTGCTGTCGTTTGACCACATGGAGAAGCTGCGCAATATCGAAAAATATACGTCGAACAAGTTCCACTCGTTCGAACTGGATATCTGCTATCCGCTAGCCTGGGGCAGCAATGGCATCGAAGCCCGGCTCGCTTCGCTGGCCGCCGATGCCGAAGACGCAGTGCGTTCCGGTGCCAATATCCTGATCGTCTCCGATCGCAAGGTCGATGCCGAGAATGTCGCCATTCCTGCACTACTGGCGACGTCAGCGATTCACCAGCATCTGGTCAAGAAGGGTCTGCGCACCAGCGCCGGCCTCGTGGTCGAGACCGGTTCGGCGCGCGAGACCCATCATTTCGCGCTGCTCGGCGGTTATGGCGCCGAGGCGGTCCACCCCTACCTGGCGCTCGAAACCATCGAGGCGCTGGCCAAGGGCGATGCCGAGAAAGCCGATAAATTCGTCAAGAATTACATCAAGGCGATTGGCAAGGGACTGTGCAAGATCATGTCCAAGATGGGCATCTCGACCTATATGTCCTACACCGGTGCCCAGATCTTCGAGGCCATTGGCCTGAAAAAGGATTTCGTCGAGAGGTACTTCACCGGCACGCCGTCCAACATCGAGGGCATTGGCGTCTTCGAGGTTGCCGAGGAAGCGATTCGCCTGCACCAGGATGCCTTCTCGGCTGATCCGGTGCTGGCCAACATGCTCGATGCTGGTGGCGAATACGCCTTCCGTATCCGTGGTGAAGAACACGTATGGACACCGGATTCGATCGCCAAGCTGCAGCATGCGACACGCTCGAACAAGTACGAAACCTACAAGGAATACGCCAGGCTGATCAACGATCAGACCAAGCGCCACCTGACCTTGCGCGGCTTGTTCGAATTCCGCCCGCAAGGTGAGGCAATTCCGCTCGACGAAGTCGAGCCGGCCAAGGAAATCGTCAAGCGCTTTGCCACCGGCGCCATTTCCCTCGGTGCCATTTCGACTGAATCGCACACGACGCTGGCGATCGCGATGAACCGCATCGGCGGCAAGTCGAATACCGGTGAAGGTGGCGAGGATGCCAGTCGTTACGCACCGGTCAAGGGTGGCACGATGCTGTCCGATGTGATCGGCAAGAGCCGCGTCGCCCGCGATCTGGAATTGAAAGAGGGCGACTCGTTGCGTTCGGCGATCAAACAGGTTGCTTCCGGGCGCTTTGGTGTAACGACCGAATACCTGGTCAATTCCGACCAAATCCAGATCACGATGGCACAAGGCGCCAAGCCGGGTGAAGGCGGGCAGTTGCCGGGGCACAAGGTGTCCGAGTACATCGGTTTTCTGCGTCATTCGGTGCCCGGCGTCGGCCTCATTTCGCCACCGCCGCACCATGACATCTACTCGATCGAGGATCTGGCGCAGCTTATTCACGATCTGAAAAACGCCAATTCGCGCGCCTCGATCTCGGTCAAGCTGGTTTCCGAAGTCGGTGTCGGTACGGTCGCCGCCGGTGTTGCCAAGGCCAAGGCCGATCATGTCGTGATTGCCGGGTTCGACGGCGGCACCGGCGCCTCGCCGCAGTCGTCGATCAAGCACGCCGGCACGCCGTGGGAACTGGGCCTCTCCGAAACCCAGCAGACACTGGTGCTCAATCGTCTGCGCAGCCGTATCCGCGTCCAGGTCGACGGTCAGATGAAGACCGGGCGCGACGTCGTCGTCGGCGCGCTGCTCGGCGCCGATGAATTCGGCTTCGCCACTGCGCCGCTGGTCGTCGAAGGCTGCATCATGATGCGCAAGTGCCACCTGAATACCTGTCCGGTCGGCGTTGCGACGCAGGATCCCGAGTTGCGCAAGCGCTTCTCCGGTCAACCGGAACATGTCGTCAATTATTTCTTCTTCGTGGCCGAGGAGGTTCGCGAAATCATGGCCGGGCTTGGTATTCGCAAGTTCGACGATCTCGTCGGCCGGGCCGATCTGCTCGATACCCGTCCGGGGATCGAGCACTGGAAGGCCAAGGGTCTCGACTTCACCAAAGTTTTCTATCAGCCGCCGGTACCCGCTGATGTGCCGCGCCGCCATACCGAAGTGCAGGATCACGGACTCGACAAGGCGCTCGATCACACGCTGATCGCGCAGGCCATGCCGGCGCTTGAAAAGGGCCAGAAGGTCGAGATCGAGACCAGGATCATCAACGTCAACCGCACCTGCGGCACCATGCTTTCCGGCGAGGTGGCCAAGCGTTACGGCAACGCCGGTTTGCCGGATGGCACCATCCACGTCAAGCTTACCGGTACGGCAGGACAGGCTTTTGGCGCCTTCCTGGCGCGCGGTGTGACCTTGGAATTGACCGGCGAAGGCAACGACTACGTCGGCAAGGGCTTGTCGGGCGGTCGCATCGTCATCAAGCCGAGTCCCGATTTCAGGGGTGACACGCAGCAGAACATCATTGTCGGCAACACCGTCATGTATGGCGCGACCGACGGCCAGGCGTTCTTTGCCGGCGTCGGTGGCGAGCGTTTTGCGGTTCGCAACTCGGGCGCTTCGGCGGTCGTCGAGGGTGTAGGCGATCACGGCTGTGAATACATGACCGGCGGCACCGTGGTCGTGCTCGGCATGACGGGCCGCAACTTCGCGGCCGGCATGTCGGGCGGCATCGCCTATGTACTGGACGAGGATGGCAGCTTCGCCAGTCGCTGCAATCTGGCCCAGGTGGCGCTCGAAAAAGTGCTGCCAGCCGGCCGTCAGGCGGCCGGAGAGCCGCTGCATCGTGGTCTGGCTGATGAAACCCAGCTCAAGGAACTGATCGCCCGGCACGCTGAATACACCGGCAGCAAGACCGCGGCAGCGATCCTGGCCAATTGGGACGCCTGGCGTGAGAAATTCGTCAAAGTCTTTCCGCACGAATACCGGCGCGCCCTCACCGAAATGGCTGCCGTTACACAGAAGGAGGCCGCATAATGGGCAAGCCGACTGGATTCATCGAATTCGAGCGTCTTTCCGAGGCTTACGAGCCGGTCGAAAAGCGCCTGAAGAACTTCAAGGAATTCGTCCATACCCTGTCCGACGAAGAAGCCAAGGTTCAGGGCGCACGCTGCATGGACTGCGGGATTCCATTTTGCAATAACGGCTGCCCGGTGAACAACATCATTCCGGACTGGAACGATCTGGTTTACAAGGGTAACTGGCAGCAGGCACTGGACGTACTGCATTCGACGAATAATTTTCCGGATTTTACCGGCCGCATCTGCCCGGCACCGTGTGAAGCCGCCTGTACGCTGGGCATCAACGCGGCGCCGGTGGGCATCAAGTCGATCGAGCATTTCATCATCGACAAGGGCTGGGAAATGGGCTGGGTTGTTCCGCAGCCGCCCAAGTCAAAAACTGGCAAGAAAGTCGCCGTCGTCGGTTCAGGCCCGGCCGGCCTGGCTGCTGCGCAGCAACTGGCGCGCGTTGGCCATGACGTGACGGTGTTCGAGAAGAGCGACCGTCTCGGCGGTTTGCTGGCCTATGGTATCCCCGACTTCAAGATGGAAAAGAAGGTGGTCGACCGCCGGGTCGCCCAGATGGAAGCCGAAGGCGTTACTTTCAGGACCAAGGTCATCGTCGGCAGCAAGGATTTGCCGGCCGGTATCAATAACGACGCCAGCGAATTTGTCTCTCCCGAGCAGTTGACCGCAACATTCGATGCCGTGATTCTTGCCGCCGGTGCTGAAGTGCCACGCGATCTGCCGGTGCAGGGGCGCGAGTTGAAGGGCATCTACGCTGCGCTCGAATTTCTTATTCCGCAGAATAAGGAAGTCCAGCAGGGCAAGGCCAATCCGATCAACGTCAAGGGCAAGCACGTCATCGTCATTGGCGGCGGCGATACCGGCTCGGATTGTGTCGGCACCTCGAATCGCCACGGCGCTGCATCGGTTACCCAGTTTGAATTGATGCCGATGCCGCCGGAAGAGGAAAACAAGGCACTGACCTGGCCCTACTGGCCGTACAAGTTGCGCACCTCGTCGTCGCACGACGAAGGCTGCACGCGCGACTTTGCCGTGGCGACCAAGGGTTTTGTCGATGATGGTAAAGGCAACGTCAAAGCCTTGAAAGCCGTTCGTCTGGAATGGAAGGATGGCAAGATGAGCGAAGTGGCCGGTTCGGAATTTGAACTGCCCTGCGACAACGCATTTCTGGCCATGGGGTTCACTAACCCGGTCGGCACGCTGCTGGATGCCTTCGGGGTCGTCAAGGACAATCGTGGCAATGCCAGCGCAACGACCGACGGAGAAGGCTGCTATGCCACCAATGTCGCCAAGGTCTATGCTGCCGGTGACGTCCGCCGTGGCCAGTCGCTGGTCGTCTGGGCGATCCGCGAAGGCCGCCAGGCGGCGCGCGAGGTCGATGCTTTCCTGATGGGCAGTTCGACGCTGCCGCGCTGATAGCGGCGGCAGCATGCGATAATGCGAAGGCGGCCCGGGTGGCCGCCTTCGTCATTTCCGGAGTTAATAATAAATGGCCGAAACGCCCCTACAAATCGTCATCCTCGCTGCCGGCCAGGGCAAGCGCATGCATTCCAACCTGCCGAAAGTGCTGCACCCGGTGGCCGGCAAGGCGTTGGCCGAACACGTGATCGATACTGCACGTTCGCTTGACCCGGCCCGGCTGGTTGTGGTTTATGGCCACGGCGGCGAAGTGGTTCGGTCGACACTGGATTCCGCCGATATTTCATGGGCCAAGCAGGAGCCGCAACTTGGTACAGGGCATGCCGTCGCGCAGGCGCTGCCGGCACTCGACGCAACCGGTCAGGTGCTGGTGCTTTATGGCGACGTGCCGCTGACCCGGGCATCCACGCTGAAGCGCCTGCTGCATGCCGGCCGCGACGGGCTGTCGATCCTGACCGTCGAGTTGGACAACCCGACCGGCTATGGGCGCATCGTTCGCGATGCCGCAGGCAACGTCCAGCGGATTCTCGAAGAGAAGGACGCGAGTCCCGCGGAGAAGGCGATTCGCGAGGTCAATACCGGGATCATGGCGATTCCCTCGGACCGCCTGAGCGAGTGGCTCGGCCGATTGTCGAACGACAATGCGCAGGGCGAGTATTACCTGACCGATATCGTCGCGCTGGCCGTCGCCGCCGGGGTTCCGGTGCGTACCGCCCAGCCCGACGAGGAATGGGAAGTGCTCGGCGTGAACAGCAAGGTGCAACTGGCCGAACTGGAACGCGTCCATCAGCGCAATATTGCCGAACAGTTGATGTTCGCCGGCGTTCGCCTGGCCGATCCGGCGCGTATTGATATCCGGGGTTCGCTGAGTCATGGTCGTGACGTCGCGATTGATGTCGGCTGCGTTTTCGAGGGGCAGGTCGAACTGGGCGATGCCGTCGAAGTGGGGCCTTACTGCGTGCTGAAGAATGTCAAGGTCGGTGCCGGTACGCGGATCGCCGCTTTCTGCCATTTCGCGGATGCGGTAATCGGTCCCGATGGTGTGCTCGGGCCTTTTGCGCGTTTGCGTCCCGGCGCCGAACTCGGCCCCGAGGTGCATATTGGCAATTTCGTCGAAGTCAAAAAAAGTTTTGTCGGTGCGCAGTCCAAGGCTAACCACCTGGCCTACATCGGTGACGCCGAGATCGGCGAGCGCGTCAATGTCGGTGCCGGCACGATCATCTGCAATTATGACGGCGCCAACAAACACAAGACGATCATCGAGGACGATGTTTTCATCGGTTCCGATACGCAACTGGTAGCGCCGGTTACCGTCGGGCGCGGGGCGACGCTGGGCGCCGGGACGACACTGACCAAAAATGCGCCGCCCGATGCATTGACCGTTTCGCGGGCGCGGCAGATCACGGTGCCGGGCTGGGCTCGGCCGCAAAAAATCAAGAAGTAAGCACGCAGTCGGCCGGCGCCGCCTTTGGCAGCAGGCCGGCACCGGCGTAAAATGTACGTTTGCCGGTTTAAAACAAGTTCAGGGAGAAAAAGATGTCCAGATACACCACCGAAGCGCTGCGTTCCGTGGCGCTGGTTGGCCATGGCGCGGCAGGCAAAACCAGTCTGGCGGAGGCTTTGTTGTTCGCGACCGGGGCAATTCCGGCCAAGGGCAGCGTCGAGCGCGGTAGCACCGTCTGCGACAGCGATGCCCAGGAGAAAGAATCGGGCCACTCGCTGACCTCGGCAGTTGTCAACTTTGGCTACGAAAATACCCATGTGCACCTGATCGACACGCCGGGTTACCCGGATTTTTCCGGACAGTCCATCGCTGCGCTGGCCGGTGTCGATACGGCGCTGGTCGTCATCAATGCGCAGACCGGCATCGAGCTGATGACCGAGCGCATGATGCGCCACGCGGCGGAGCGCAAGCTGTGCCGGATGATTGTCATCAACAAGATCGATGCCGATAATCTCGACCTGCCGGGTCTGGTCGCCGATATCCGCGAGCGCTTCGGCAAGCAGTGCCTGCTGCTCGACCTGCCGGCACATGGCGCGGCGGATGTCGTCGAAGTGCTCGAGCACGATGCCGGTGACGCTGATTTCGCCTCGGTCGCCGCCGCCCACCGTGCACTTATCGACCAGATCGTTGAAGAAGATGAAGACCTGCTCGCCCAGTATCTCGAAGATGGCGCCGATCCCGGTGCGGCGGCATTGCATGCACCGTTTGAAAAGGCGCTGCGCGAAGGCCACCTGATTCCCATCCTGTTCGTTTCGGCCAAGACCGGTGCCGGCATCAAGGAATTACTGCACGTCCTCGCCTCGCTGGCGCCCAATCCGGCCGAAGGCAATCCGCCGCCGTTCTACAAGGGCGAGCCGGGTGCGGCTACAGAAGCGTTCCATGCCGAACCGGATGCCGGCAAGCATGTTCTGGCTCACGTCTTCAAGGTCATCGCCGACCCCTACATGGGCAAGATCGGCATCTTCCGGGTCCATCAGGGCACGCTGAAGAAAGACATGCAGCTTTTCGTCGGTGACGGCAAGCGCCCGTTCAAGGTCGCCCACCTCTACCAGTTGCAGGGCAAGGATACCGTCGAAGTCGACGAACTGCTGCCCGGTGATATCGGTGCCGTCGCCAAGGTCGACGAGATCGAGTTCGATTGCGTGCTGCACGATTCGCACGATGAAGATCACATTCACCTCGTGCCCCTCGAGTTTCCCAAGCCGATGGCCGGGCTCGCCGTCGAAACGAAGAAGAAAGGCGACGAGCAGCGGCTGTTCGATATTCTTGGCAAGCTGGCGATGGAAGATCCGACATTCGTCGTCGAGCGTCACCCGACCAGCAACGAAACGGTGATTCGCGGTCTCGGCGAAATTCATCTGAAGACCAAGCTGGAAAAAATGGCCGGCCAGTACAAGCTGGAAGTCGATACCAAGCCACCGCGCATACCCTATCGCGAAACGATTACCGGGTCGGCGGAAGGCATCCATCGCCACAAGAAGCAGAGCGGCGGCGCCGGGCAGTTTGGCGAAGTTCATTTGCGCATCGAACCGAAGGCGCGCGGCGAAGGTTTCGAGTTCGTCGATGCGGTCAAGGGCGGCGTCATTCCTGGCGTCTTCATGGCAGCGGTCGAGAAGGGTATTCGTCAGGGCCTGGAAGGCGGCGTCGTCGCCGGTTACGCGGTCGACGACCTGAAAGTGACTGTTTTTGATGGCAAGACCCATGCTGTGGACGGCAAGGAAGTCGCTTTCGTGACCGCCGGGCGCAAGGCGGTGATCGAAGCCATCCGCAATGCCAAGCCGATCGTTCTCGAACCGATTGTCAATATCGAGATCACCGTTCCCGAAGGCGCCATCGGCGACCTGACCGGCGACCTTTCCAGCCGGCGCGGACATATCACTGGCACCGATGGACGCGGCCACGGCATGGCAGCAATCACCGGCGAAGTGCCGCTGGCCGAGATCAACGATTACCAGTCGCGCCTGAAGTCATTGACTGGCGGTCAGGGCAGCTACACGATCGAGTTTGCCCGCTACGCGGCGGTGCCGCCGAACGTCCAGCAACAGATGGCCAGCAAGTTCCAGTTGCACGAAGACGACGAGTAGGCGCGGCCGTCGTAAATCAGAAAGGCCGGAATCATCCGGCTTTTTTTCCGCTCTTCAACCCGCCTGGTGCGCAGGTTGACTGGCGGTCATTTTCGGGCGCGATCCAGAATATCGGCCGCGACAGAATGCTCTTGCTCCTCTTGGGCAGTGGATTTCTTGGTCGGGTTGTCGAAATACGCTGCCCATTCCTCGTCACTTACCTCGACTTCCTCGGCCTTGGGAATTCGCCGTTCGACGTGCCGGCGCCTATCCCGCCAGCCATCAGGCGGGCCAATGTCGTCGCCGCGCCGGTCGTCGTTCATGCCACGCTTATTCTTGCCTTTCATGACAGTCGAAACATTCCCTGCGTATTAATTTCCAAGAAGGGAAGCGTATCGCATTCGAGACCGAAGCGATAGCTTCGAGCGGTTTGTCCTGGTCTGATGGGCGCCGTGGGCGCGTCATAGCATCGTCCTCCAGCGTCGTCGATAGTGAATGGGTGCCATGCCGGTCCAGTCGACAAAGGCGCGATAAAAGGCCGAGGTGTCGGCGTAGCCGAGATCGGCGGCAACCTGGGCAATCGAATCCTTGGTCTTGGTCAGGCGGGCCAGTGCCATGTCGCGGCGCAGGACATCCTTGATGCCGCGGAAGCTGGAGCCTTCTTCTTCGAGTCGGCGATGGATGGTGCGCGGCGAGAGATAGAGGCGGTCGGCGATGTCATCGAGGCTCAGGGTAGCCGGCAGCGCGGCGCGTAGCAAGTCGCGGACGCGGATGGCCATTTCGCGGTCGCGCCGGTAGAGCGTGGTGATCTTGCCGGGGGCGCCGTCGAGAAAGGTGGTGAGCGCGGCTTCGTCGCGGCGGACCGGCAGGTCGAGCAGATTGGTGTTGAAACTGGCGACCAGTGTGCCGGTGCCGCCGGGAACGGTCGGAGCGAAACGGGAATCTGCGGTGAAGATCAGCGCGTAGTCGGCGAAATGTTCCGGCTTGCGGTAGGGAAAGATCACGCTATCGAGCCCGATGCCGCGCCCGACCAGCCAGCACGACAACCCGTGCAGTAGACGGAGCAGCCACTCGAAGGCAAAGATGCGGCCCGGGTCGTCGGTGCGCTCGGCCAGCTTGCGCGTTTCGGCGATGACCAGTTCGGCGTGGCCGTGCGACCGGCGCACGCTGACTGCCAGGTCGGGTAGTACGACATGCAGGAAACGGCTGGCACGGGCTAGCGCCTCGGCCAGGGTCGGCGCGCTGAGGCAGCCGCGGCAGAGAAATTCGAAGCTGCCGACGCGCATCGGCTGAGCAAATAGCGAGAAACCTTCGTCGTCGAGCTGGCGGTTGAGCAGGTTGTAGAGTGCAGCGTAGTTTTCGACAGGAATCCGGCTGGCGGTGTCTGCAATGTCAATGTGGGTGGCAGCCAGGAGCGGGGTGGGGTCAATGTTTCGCCGCGTCAGGCCGGCCAGCATTCCGGTAACAAATCCTATGGCAACAGAGGCTTGCGTTCTTCTGGCGAGCGGCGAGGGGGCGGACGATTTCAATTTTTACCATTTTTTCCGGTTGACCGTGACACTGTAACACCTTGGCGGAATTTGCACGATTGTCGTCATTCGCGACAATGGCGGCGGCGTCAAAGGGGCATACCATGAGCGCCTTTCCTCCTTTTTGCTGAGGCTGGCGTCATGACCGATCTTTCCGTAGCCAAGAAGCTGTCCCCGTACAAGCCGAAGAACAAAGTGCGCTTCGTGACCGCCGCTTCGCTGTTCGACGGCCACGACGCTTCAATCAACATCATGCGCCGCATCCTGCAGGCGACCGGCGCCGAGGTTATCCACCTTGGCCACAACCGCTCGGTGCAGGAAATCGTCAATGCAGCGCTGCAGGAGGACGTGCAGGGCATCTGCATCACCTCGTATCAAGGCGGCCACGTCGAATTCTTCAGGTACATGATCGACTTGCTCAAGGCCAACGGCGGCAGCGAGATCAAGGTCTTCGGCGGCGGTGGCGGGGTCATTGTTCCGGCCGAGATCCGCGAGCTGCACGAATACGGCGTGACCCGCATCTACGCGCCGGAGGATGGTGTGCTCATGGGCCTGCAGGGCATGATCAACGAGGTCGTGCAGCTCTCGGATTTCGATCTGGCGGCCGCCGGCGTGCCGCGGGCTGAACAGGTGCTCGCCGGCCTGAAGGCGGGAGACAAGCGTTTGCTGGCCCGCGTCATCACGCTGCTCGAAAACGGCGCTGCGCCGGAACTGAAGGGGCCCGTGCTCAAGGCCGCGGCCGAGCTGGAAGTGCCGGTACTCGGCATCACCGGTACCGGCGGCGCCGGCAAATCCTCGCTGACTGATGAAATCGTCCGGCGCTTCCGCCTCGATCAGGAGGACAGCGTCAAGGTCGGCCTGATTTCGATCGACCCATCGCGCAAGCGCACCGGCGGCGCGCTGCTCGGCGACCGCATCCGCATGAATGCCATCGAGCATCCGAATGTCTTCATGCGCTCGCTGGCTACCCGCGACACAGGCTCGGAAATTTCCGCCGCGCTGCCGGAAGTCATCGCCGCCTGCAAGCTGGCCGGCTTCGATCTGGTGATCGTCGAAACCTCGGGCATCGGCCAGGGCGACGCGGCCATCGTGCCCTTCGTCGATGTCTCGATGTACGTGATGACGCCGGAGTTCGGCGCCGCTTCCCAGCTCGAGAAGATCGACATGCTCGATTTCGCCGACTTCGTCGCGATCAACAAGTTCGACCGCAAGGGCGCCGAGGATGCGTTGCGCGACGTGCGCAAGCAGTACCAGCGCAACCGCGAGCTGTTCTCGACGCCGACCGACGACATGCCGGTCTTCGGTACCCAGGCCGCGCGCTTCAACGACGACGGCGTCACCGCGCTGTATCAGGCGCTGGTGCCAGTGCTGGTCGACAAGGGGCTCAAGCTCGAGCCGGGCAAGCTGCCCTTGGTCACCGTCAAGCAATCCTCGACCCAGCGCGCCATCGTGCCGGCGCAGCGCGTGCGCTACCTGGCCGAAATCGCCGACACCGTGCGCGGCTATCACAAGCACACCGACGCGCAGGTGAAGATCGCTCGTGAGCGCCAGTCGTTGCGCATCGCCAAGGGCGTTTTTGCCGGTTGCGACAAGTCGACCGCAGACTTCGACGAAATGGTCGCCTTCAAGGACACTCAACAGGACCCGAAGGCGAAGAAGTTGCTCGACATGTGGCCGGACACCGTCAAGGCCTACAGCGGCGACGAGTACGTCGTGAAGATCCGCGACAAGGAAATCCGCACCGGTCTGGTCTCCGAGTCGCTGTCCGGCACCCGGATCAGGAAGGTCATGCTGCCGAAATACACCGACGACGGCGAAATCCTGCGCTTCCTGATGAAGGAGAACGTCCCCGGCTCCTTCCCCTTTACCGCCGGCGTCTTCGCCTTCAAGCGCGAGAACGAGGATCCGACCCGCATGTTCGCCGGCGAAGGCGATGCCTTCCGCACCAACCGCCGCTTCAAGCGTGTTTCCGAAGGCATGCCGGCCCATCGCTTGTCGACGGCTTTCGACTCGGTCACGCTGTACGGCTGCGACCCCGACGAGCGCCCGGACATCTACGGCAAGATCGGCAACTCCGGCGTTTCCATCGCCACGCTCGACGACCTCAAGGTGCTCTACGACGGCTTCGACCTGCTGGCGCCGACCACCTCGGTGTCGATGACCATCAACGGCCCGGCGCCGATCATCCTCGCCTGCTTCTTCAACACCGCCATCGACCAGCAGATGGCCAAGTTCGAGAAGGACAACGGCCGCCAGCCGACCGAAGACGAAGCGGTCTTTTAAGCTCAAAGGGGGCGCCATTTCTGTTCGGCACTTGTAGTGCTGCTACAACTTTACCAGTCAGTAAAAATTGTGCGCAATAAAACTTTCAAACTTGTTGTGGTTTGAGAGCTTTATTCTGAACAATTATTCAATTGTCATGATAAAGTCTTTTCCATTGTTAATCCAGATTTAACCCATTGCTATTCAACTTTACGACACTATTTACGTGGATAAAGAAAAGAGAG
>CAZGPO010000018.1:0-19303 GCA_964527745.1 uncultured Dechloromonas sp. | reverse complement strand
CCGTCAGGCTGGCGTCAGTGACTTCAATGAGCTTGCCATTGTGGACAGCCTGGGCCTTGAACGGTTGCACCTGGGTGTTGATGAGCGACATGGGGGTTTTCTCCTTGGTTGATGAATTGAATTGCAACGACATAATGATAGTTCGTGTTCCGATATTGAGCCAATTGAATCAGGGAATAATGTCCATAGGCGGGCCCTATCGCTGGCTGTATTTGACATGTTAGTTCGAAAGTAGTAACCAGCATCCAGCAGAGGGGCTGATTTTGGCTCAAAGCAAGTTGGAGTTGATCCAAATCAACGGAATCCTTGGCTGGATGAGGATCATATCGTTTGATATGGTGCCTGCTAGATGTTTTGCGGGCGAGGAGAGTAAGAAAAATATGAATATTTCTAGCGCCATCGTGCATATCGTTCCGGCGCGTCTCGACGAGGCGTGTGCGGCCTTATTGGGGATGCCGGGAGTGGAGATCCACGCCCGTAGCCCGGAAGGCAAGGTAGTCGTCACGCTCGACGAAGACGATACGGAAGCGGCGGCTGAACGTTATGTGGCACTTCATGGCATCCCCGGAGTCGCGTCGGTGGCCATGGTCTATCAATATTGCGACGACAAGTCAGATACCGAGGAGGTAGAGGCGTGAAACTCAATCGACGGGATTTCATCAAGGCCAACGCAGCAGCGGCGGCCATTTCGGCAGCCGGTCTGTCTGCGCCGACGACGGCGGTCGCTGCCGGTTCCGACGAGATTCGCTGGGACAAGGCGGCGTGCCGTTTCTGTGGTACCGGTTGCGGCGTGCTGGTGGGCACACAAGATGGCCGCGTGGTGGCTACTCAGGGCGATCCGGATGCGCCAGTCAATCGCGGCCTCAACTGCATCAAGGGCTACTTCCTGTCCAAGATCATGTACGGCAATGACCGTCTCAAGACGCCGATGCTGCGCATGAAGGACGGCAAATACGACAAGAATGGCGAATTTGCACCGGTTACTTGGCAGCAGGCCTTCGACATCATGGAGCTGAAGGTCAGGGAAACCCTGAAGAAAAAGGGGCCGAACGGCTTGGCGATGTTCGGGTCGGGCCAATGGACTATTTGGGATGGCTATGTTGCCGCCAAGCTGATGAAAGCCGGTTTCCGCAGCAACAACATTGACCCCAATGCCCGTCACTGCATGGCGTCGGCCGTTGCCGGATTCATGCGCACCTTCGGCATCGATGAACCGATGGGCTGCTACGATGACCTCGAGCATGCCGATGCCTTCGTGCTGTGGGGTTCCAACATGGCCGAGATGCACCCGATTCTGTGGACGCGCCTGACAGACCGCAAGCTGTCGAACAAGAATGTAAAGGTCGCAGTGCTGTCGACCTTTGAACATCGTTCGTATGAGCTGGCCGACATCCCGATCATTTTCACGCCCCAGACCGACCTGGCGATCCTCAATTACATCGCCAACTACATCATCCAGAACGGAAAGGTGAATCAGGCCTTTGTCGACAAGCACATCAATTTCAAGAAGAGCGCTACAGACATCGGCTACGGCCTGCGCCCGACGCACGCGTTGGAGAAGGATGCGACCAGTAACGGGTATCCCGGCGCGGACGGCAAGCCGAAGGGTGATACCGGCAAGTCCGAGCCGATCACTTTCGATGACTACAAGAAATTCGTTTCCGAATACACGGCCGAGAAGGTTTCCAAGCTTTCCGGCGTGCCGGAAAAGGATCTCAAAGCGCTTGCCGAACTGTATGCCGACCCGAAGATTAAGGTCACGTCATTCTGGACCATGGGCTTCAACCAGCATACGCGCGGCACTTGGGCCAACAATCTTGTTTACAACATCCACCTGTTGACCGGCAAGATCTCTGAGCCAGGCAACAGCCCGTTCTCGCTGACCGGTCAGCCGTCAGCCTGCGGCACGGCGCGTGAGGTCGGAACCTTCTCACATCGCCTGCCGGCCGACATGGTGGTCATGAATCCGGAACACCGCAAGATTTCCGAGCAACTGTGGAAGCTACCGGAAGGCACGATTCCCGACAAGCCGGGCCTGCATGCCGTGGCAATGGCGCGGGCATTGAAGGATGGCAAGGTCAATTTCTACTGGCAACAGTGCAACAACAACCTGCAGGCCGGTCCGAACATTAACGAAGAACTTTTCCCGGGCTGGCGAAATCCGGAAACCTTTATCGTCATTTCGGATCCCTATCCGACCATATCCGCGGCTTCCGCCGATCTGGTCCTGCCGACCGCGATGTGGGTCGAGAAGGAGGGGGCTTACGGCAACGCTGAACGGCGCACCCAGTTCTGGCGCCAGCAGGTCAAGCCGCCGGGCGAGTCCCGCTCGGACATGTGGCAGGTCATGGAGTTCTCGAAGCGCTTCAAGGTCGAGGACGTCTGGCCGGCCGAACTGGTCGCCAAGGCGCCAGCGCTGAAGGGCAAGACGCTATTCGATGTTCTTTTTGCCAATGGTGCGGTCGACAAGTACAAGCTTAGCGAAACGGCTGAAGGGTTTGATAACGACGAATCGAAATATTTCGGTTTCTATGTCCAGAAGGGGCTGTTCGAGGAATATGCACCCTTTGGTCGCGGCCACGGCCATGACCTGGCACCGTTCGATACCTACCATCAGGCACGCGGCCTGCGCTGGCCGGTGGTCGATGGCAAGGAAACGCTGTGGCGCTTCCGCGAAGGCTACGACCCGTACGTCAAGAAAGGGGAGGGTGTCGCGTTCTATGGTCACAAGGATCGCAAGGCGGTGATCTTCGCGCTACCTTATCAGCCGCCCGCCGAATCGCCGGACAAAGAATACGACATGTGGTTGTGCACCGGCCGTGTGCTCGAACACTGGCATACCGGCACCATGACTCGCCGTGTTCCCGAACTCTACAAGGCCTTCCCCGATGCCGTGGTGTTCATGCACCCGGACGACGCCAAGGCGCGTGGTCTGCAGCGCGGCATGGAAGTCAAGGTGGCGTCACGGCGCGGCGAGATCAGGCTACGGGTCGAAACCCGGGGGCGCAACAAACCGCCGCGCGGTCTGGTCTTCATTCCGTTCTTCGATGCCAGCCGTCTGGCCAACAAGCTGACGCTGGACGCGACTTGTCCGATTTCCAAGGAAACCGACTACAAGAAATGTGCGGTCAAGGTCGTCCGGGCCTGATTGCCGGGATCTTCACAATGAAATGCGACCGGGCGGGAACCCGGTCGTCAATTGGAGGGTAATAACATGAGATTCATCCCTGCTCTAGGCTTGGCTGCTGCGTTACTCCTTTCGGGTATCAGTGGCGTCAGTGCGCAGGAAATGGTGGAGTCCTTGCGCGGTGACGTGCCGGTCAACCAACTCAGCAAAAACGACAACATGTTCCGTCCGGAAAGGGATCAAGACCTGATTCCACGCAATTTCCAGAAGCAGCCGCCGCTGATCCCGCACAGTGTCAAGGGCTACAACATCACACAGAACTTCAACAAGTGCATGGACTGCCACTCGAAGGAACGCGCCGACGAAACCGGCGCCACCAAGGTGGCCAAGTCGCATTACCTTGACCGTGACGACAAGAAGCATTCGAACATTTCGCCGCGCCGCTACTTCTGCATGCAGTGCCACGTACCGCAGTTCGATGCCAAGCCGCTCGTGGAAAATACCTACAAGCCGGCGACCAAGAGGGGGGAATGATGAGTATCAAGAATCTAATGCCCGGCTGGGTTAAACGCGTCGGTCTGGTGACGGTGTTCATGCTGTTTGCCGCCGGTATCATATTCTGGGGGGGCTTCAACTGGGCGCTCGAGGAGACCAACAAGGAGGAGTTCTGCATTTCCTGTCATGAAATGAAGGAAAACGTCTTCAAGGAGTACCAGAATACGGTGCACTACACCAACCGGACGGGGGTTCGTGCGACCTGCCCGGATTGTCACGTACCCAAGGAGTGGGGTCCGAAGATGATTCGCAAGATCCAAGCCTCCAACGAAGTCTGGCACAAGTTGCTGGGTACCATCGACACGCCCGAGAAGTTCAATGCCAAGCGTGCCGAACTCGCCCAGCATGAGTGGGACCGGATGAAGAAAACCGATTCCCGCGAGTGTCGTAATTGTCACCGTTACGATTACATGGATTTCACCGAGCAGGGTAAACGTGCGGCCAATGCGCACCCGGAGGCATTTGTCGCCGGCAAGACCTGTATCGATTGCCACAAGGGTATTGCCCATCAGCTGCCGCCGATCGATCAGAAGATCGGTGCGCGCAATGAAGGTGCCGTGGCAATTTCGCACGGCGAAAAGCCGGCCGAGAAGGCAGGCGAAGAGAAGAAATAAATTCACTCCACCCGAAAAACCCCGGCTCATGCCGGGGTTTTTTATGTGTCTGTTGCGGTCGACGTGCGCAAAAGGCAAAAAACTGAATCGGCCCAGCCAAATATCCCTGATGGCATCAGCAATTCTCCGGGAAATGTGCTACTTTTGCTGTGCTGCCGTAAAAACGGCCAGTTTTCTTAACCACAAGTAGTTAACAGGAGGCACTTAGATGAATAAATCCGAGTTGGTCGAGGTAGCTGCACAAGAAGCTGGTATCACCAAGGCTGCTGCCGACAAGGCGTTGTCGGCAATGGTCGCCGCTGTCGTCAAGACAGTAGCGAAGGGGGAGTCCGTTACGTTGGTCGGTTTCGGCACCTTTAAGTCGGCCAAGCGCGCTGCGCGTACCGGCAAGAACCCCAAGACTGGCGCCACGCTGAAGATTGCCGCTACCACGGTTCCAAAGTTTACCGCCGGTACCGCCTTCAAGGCCGCAGTCGCTCCCAAGAAAGCAGCCGGCAAGAAGAAGTAGGCTGCATCTTCCATCGCGGGGCCCGTGAAAACGGGTTTCGCTTTTTTGGTTTGCAATGAACGAACAGAATCCAGAAAATACCCCCCCCATTCAATCGGCACCGCCGCCCAACGATAACAAGCGCCGTCTGCGCGAATTGTTGTCCGTTCCGGAGCGGGACAGAACGGACGAGCAGTGGGATGAAATCATTGAGCTGGAAATTCAGCTCGCGCCGGGCAACCGTGTATCGGCTGCCGAGCAGGGCGGGAACCAGGGTGGCGGCATGGGGCACAACAAGCCCTCCGGTCAACCCAAGAAACACCGGCCGCGCAGCAATAACAACCGGCGGTCGCGACCGAACAAGCCGTCAGGCAATCCGGTCTGACCCCGGTCTGAACCTTTTTCCTGTTCCGCCTGAACTGAAACGGCTTTGCCGCAATGCAGCAGTTTGACCTGATCATCGTCGGTGGTGGACTCGCCGGTGCCAGTCTTGCCATCGCCCTGCGCGATACTCCGTTGCGCGTTGCGCTGGTCGAGTATCAGCCGCCACAGCGTCCGGCGGACTGGGATGCGCGCGTCTATGCCATCAGTCCGGCGAATGTCGCATTCCTCGAACGGGTCGGGGCGTGGCGGCATCTTGACCGCGCGCGCATTACCCCGATCCGTGCCATGGAAATTCACGGCGATGCCGGCGGCAACCTGGCATTCTCGGCTTACGAAGCTGGCGTTCCGGAACTGGGCTGGATTCTCGAGTCCTCGCTGATGGCCTGCGAATTCTGGGAGAGCGCCAAGCGTCAGGGTAATCTTTCGCTGTTCTGCCCGGCGGCATCCGAGCGCCTGGAGTACGATACGGGTTCTGTTCGCCTTGGTCTGGCCGATGGAACGATGCTGTCGGCACGTCTGCTGGTTGGCGCCGACGGGCGCGATTCGTGGGTGCGGCGCAGCACCGGCCTGGGAGTGGTCGACACGCCGTATGGCGAAAAAGGCGTGGTGGCTAACCTGTTGGCCGAAAAGCCGCATCACAACGTTGCTCGTCAGTGGTTCTCCGACAACGGTGTGCTGGCCTATCTGCCGCTCCCCGGGAACCGGATATCGGTTGTCTGGTCCACTGCCGATGACCACGCCGACGAACTCTGCGCCCTGCCCGCCGATGCTTTTTGCCAACACATCGCCGATGCCGGTGGACGATCCCTTGGGCAGCTTGAACTGATTACCCCCCCGGCCGCCTTTCCGCTGCGCCTCATTCGCGTGCCGCAGACCATTGCGCCGCGGTTGGCGCTGATCGGCGATGCGGCGCATGGTATCCATCCGCTTTCGGGTCATGGCATCAATCTGGGATTTCAGGATGCCAGCGAACTGGCGCGGCTGCTGACCTCCGTTCAGCCTTGGCAGGATATCGGCGACGAGCGCTTTCTGCAGCGCTACCAGCGCGCCCGGCGCGAAGAGACGGCGCTGATGCAGACCACCACCGACAGTCTGCGCCGGCTGTTTCGCGAATCGCCGCCGGGGTTGCGCGGTCTGCGCAATCTCGGCCTGAATCTGACCAACGGATTTCCATTTTTAAAAAATGCGCTGGTGCGTTATGCGCTGGGTGCCCTCTAGGAGAATTGAATGTTGAAAAAAATGCTGCCGCTTGCTCTCGCCACGCTGTTCATCGCGACGGCCAGTGCCGACGAAGCCGAAATCAAGAAAGCCATGGAAGCCAAACTTGGCGCCAAGATCGAGAGCGTGACCAAGTCGGGTTATCTCGGACTCTACGAGATTTATGCCGATGGGAACATTCTCTATACGGACGAAAAGATGACGGCCTTCCTTGCCGGTGCCCAATTGATCGACGGCAAGACGATGAAAAACGTTACCGAAGAGCGCATGCACAAACTGACCGCGATCACGTTCTCCGAATTGCCCTTCGAGCGCGCGATCAAGCAGGTGCGTGGTGACGGCAAGCGGGTACTGGCGACGTTTGAGGACCCCAACTGCGGTTATTGCAAGCGTCTGGCCAAGGATTTGCAGAAGCTCGACAATGTGACCATCTATACCTTCCTGTTACCGATTCTCTCCGAGGATTCCCTCAAGAAATCGAAGCAGATCTGGTGTTCTGCCGATCGCGCCAAGAGCTGGAATGAGTGGATGGTCGACGGCAAGGCGCCGAACGGCAAGGATGATTGCGATACTTCGGCTATTACCAAGAACCAGGAGTTCGGGCGCCGTCTCAATATCAACGGCACGCCAACTGTCTTCTTTGCCGATGGCCAGCGCGTCCCAGGCGCAATTCCGGTGGCGAAGATTGAGCAGAAGCTGAGCCAGATCAAGTAAGTAATTTGCTGCATGGCGCCTCTCCTCACGGGAGGGGCGCAACGTCTATATCGCCGTATGGGCAGCTGGGCCGATTTCGTCGGCTCGGGGCGACTATCGTTGCGGTCAACCGCCGATCGGGGCCAAAAATAATTACTCCGTTGTTAAAACGCTGGCATGGCGCGCCATGAGCTACGGCGCGCCCCAATCCTTATAAGTTACTTTAAGAGCCGTATTTCGCCCATTGATTTTAAAGCGAAATTTGGTGATGAATTTTGATCAGAAAACACCCCTAAGTCCTTGTTGTGTATGAAAAAATTCATATTTTATCTATTGACGGCACCGATTTCATCCCTTAGAGTGGGAAAACGTGTCAAAAAGTGGGTAAACGAGGAGCGGGACGGAGATGTTCGAAGGGGTTGCAGCACTTAGTCTGGATGCAAAGGGGCGACTTGCCATACCGGCAAGGGTTCGCGATACCCTGCTCGTCGTCGCCGAGGGCTCGCTGGTCCTGACCGCGCATCCGCACCGCTGCCTGCTGCTTTATCCGGCGCCGGCCTGGCAGCCGATCCGCGAGCAGGTGCTCAAGGCATCGAGCCTCGATCCCCGTGACGCTTCGGTCAAGAGGGTGCTGGTCGGCAATGCCCGCACCGAAACGCTCGACACCGCCGGCCGGCTCCTGATCGCTGCCGAGTTGCGGGAATACGCCCAGTTTGAAAAGACGGTGTTTTTGGTCGGCATGGGCACACATTTCGAGATCTGGAGCGAGACGGGCTGGAAGCAGCAGAATGATCTGGCTGCCGAGGCGCTGCTCGGCGATTTACCACCTGGACTTGGGGATCTGGTGCTGTGACGAGCAGTACCGCCCATGTGACGGTGCTGCTCGAGGAGGCGGTAGAGGCCCTGGCGATCAAGGCTGACGGCGTCTACATGGATGCTACTTTCGGTCGTGGCGGGCATAGCCGGCGAATTCTCGCCGCACTGAACGATAAAGGACGGCTGATCGCAGTCGACCGCGACCCGGCGGCGATCAGCGCCGGGCAGGCAATCAACGATCCGCGTTTCCGCCTGGTCCATCGCGCCTTCGGCGAGGTGGCCGAGGCAGCTGGCGATACCGGGAAAAGTGCTATCGACGGCATTCTGTTCGATATCGGCGTGTCGTCGCCACAGATCGACGAAGGCGAACGCGGCTTCAGTTTTCGCCATGACGCACCGCTCGACATGCGCATGGATACGACGCAGGGGGAGACGGCGGCCGAATGGCTGGCGCGGGCTGATATCAGGGAAATTACGGAGGTCATCAGGGAATATGGCGAAGAACGGTTTGCTTTCCAGATTGCAAAGAAGGTTGTGGCTGCTCGGGTCGAACAGCCAATTGTCACAACAGGCCAGTTCGCGGCGCTCGTACGCGCGACCGTGCGCACCCGTGAACCAGGGCAGGACGCGGCGACGCGCAGCTTTCAAGCTTTACGGATTCACACCAATCAGGAGCTCGAGCAGCTGGCGCTAGCACTGCCGCAGGCGCTCGACCTGCTGGCGCCGGGCGGGCGCCTGGTGGTGATTTCCTTCCATTCCTTGGAGGACCGTATCGTCAAGAATTTCATGCGCGAGCAGTCGACCGCCGATTTTCTGCCCAAGAATCTGCCGCTGCGCGCCGATCAGCTACCGCCGCCGAAGCTGCGTCTGGTCGGCAAGCCGGTCAAGGCTTCGTCCGCCGAGGTGGCTGCCAATCCGCGCGCGCGCAGCGCCGTGATGCGGGTCGCTGAAAAAGTCTGATGCTGCGTTTCAACATGCTCCTTCTACTGATCCTCGTTGCCAGCGCTCTCGCCGCCGTGACCTCGCAGCACCAAGGGCGCAAGCTATTCCAGGCGCTGGAAGGCGAGCAGGAGCGCGTGCGCCAGCTCGATATCGAATATGGGCAATTGCAGCTCGAGTTGTCTACCTGGGCGACGCACCCGCGGATCGAAAAGATCGCCCGTGAGCGGCTGCACATGGTGACGCCGGACGCGGTTGGGCGCGTGGTCGACAAGCCGGTCGCCAAGCTGCCGCTCAAGCCGGTCGTCCAACCGCAGAAGGGGGGGCGCTGATGGTCGTTCGTCGGCGTCCGAAGCGCGGCCACCGCTTTACCGAAAGCCCGGTGTTGCAACTGGCCTTGCAGGGCTGGCGTTCGCGCACCGTCGGTCTGCTGCTGATGGCCGCCTTTGCCGTGCTGGTCGGGCGCAGCTTTTACCTGCAGGTGATCAACAACGACTTTCTGCAGGAAAAAGGCGAGTCGCGCTATCGCCGCGATATCGAGGTTTCGGCCTCGCGCGGCAAGATCACCGATCGCAACGGTGACATGTTGGCGGTGTCGACGCCGATGAAAACGGTCTGGGCGATTCCCGGCGATGCGCGCACGATGTCCGCCGAACAGAAAAGGCAGCTGGCAGCCCTGCTCGACATGACGACGCGCGAGCTCGATGGCAAGATCGCACCTGACAAGACCTTCGTTTTCGTCAAGCGCCAGGTGCCGCCGGAAACGGCCGAACGCATCGCCGCGCTCAAGCTGCCCGGCGTGCATCAGGAAAAGGAATACCGGCGTTATTACCCGACCGGCGACATGACAGCGCACATCGTCGGCTTCACCGGCGTCGACGACAAGGGGCTCGAAGGCGTCGAACTGGCTTTCCAGAACAGCTTGCTCGGGCGTCCGGGCAGTCGCAGCGTGATCCGCGACCGGCGGGGCAACATCATCGAGGACATCGGTGCCCTCAAGCCGCCGCAGGATGGCAAGGACGTCCATCTGGCGCTCGATTCCAAAATCCAGTATCTCGCCTACAGCCAGCTCAAGGCGGCGGTCGAAATGCACAAGGCCAAGGCTGGCGGCGCCATCGTTCTCGATACGCGAAGCGGCGAGATCCTGGCGTTGGTCAATCTGCCGACTTACAACCCGAACAATCGCGAACATCTTTCGGGTGCACAACTGCGTAACCGGGCAATTACCGATACTTTCGAGCCTGGTTCGGTGATGAAACCGTTCGTCGCGGCACTGGCACTCGAAAGCGGCAAGGTGCGTCCCGATACGATGATCAATTGCGCGCCGGGCAGGATGACCATCGGCTCGGCAACGATTTCCGATGCACACCCGCATGGTCCGCTGACCGTTGCCCAGGTGATCCAGAAATCGTCGAATATCGGTACCGCCAAGATTGCGCTCGGCTTCCGCCCGCAGGAGATGTGGGAGATGTACGAAAGCGTCGGCTTCGGTCAGGCGCCCAATCTCGGTTTCCCCGGCGAAGTCACCGGTCGCTTGCGGCCGTGGAAAAGCTGGCGTCCGATCGAGCAGGCGACGATGTCCTACGGCCATGGCGTTTCGGTCAGCCTGATTCAGTTGGCGCGTGCCTACGGCATTTTCGCGCGCGGCGGCGAAACCGGGCCGCTGACCCTGGTGCGCAGCGACGAGCCGCCGCCGCATGGTGTCCGCGTCTTTTCGCAGCAAACCGCGCGCGAGATCCTGACCATGCTGGAAATGGCTGTCCAGCCCGAAGGGACCGCACCCAAGGCAAGGGTTCCAGGCTACCGGGTGGGTGGCAAGACGGGTACTGCGTATAAGGTTGAGGGTGGCGTCTATGTCAGAAAATATGTCGCCTCCTTCGTCGGCCTGGCGCCGATCAGCGAACCGCGCCTGGTCGTCGCGGTGATGATCGACGAGCCGAGCGGCGGCGCCCATTATGGCGGCGACGTGGCGGGTCCGGTTTTCTCGCAGATCATGGGCGGCGCCCTGCGCACGCTGGGCATTCCGCCAGATGCGCCGATCATTACCGCCGAAGCAGCGGCCGAGAAGGGGCGCCTGTGAGCGAACCGCGCCAGATTTTCGAACGCCTGGCGGCAATGGGTATCCACCCCGCCGGGGTGGCCGACGACAGCCGTCGGGTGCGGCCCGGCGATCTCTTTCTGGCTTATCCTGGCGATCTGGCGGATGGCCGCCGCTACATCGCCGACGCCATCGCGCGCGGGGCGGTCGCCGTTCTCTGGCAGGCGGGCGGCGATTTCGAGTGGAATCCGGCGTTGACCGCAACGAACCTGCAGGTCGATGGTCTGCGGGCGCTGGCCGGGCCGCTGGCTCATCTGGCCTGCGGCGAACCGAGTGCCGGCCTGTCGCTAATCGCGATTACCGGAACCAACGGCAAGACGACGGTCAGCCAGTTCATCGCCCAGGCCCATCCGCGCAATTGCGCCGTCATCGGCACGCTGGGCGCCGGCTTTCCGGGTGCGCTCGTCGAAACCGGATTCACGACACCGGAAGCGACGACCCTGATGCGCCTGCTTGCCAATTTTCGCGATGCCGGGGCCGGCGCCTGTGCGCTGGAAGCGAGTTCGATCGGCATCGAGGAAGGGCGCATGAACGGCGCCACGGTCGATGTTGCGATCTTTACCAATTTTAGCCGCGACCACCTCGACTATCACGTCAGCATGGCGGCTTATGCGGCCGCCAAGGCGAAGCTCTTCGCCTGGCCGGGGCTGCGCCGCGCGATCGTCAATGTCGACGATCCGTTTGGCCGCTGGCTGGCGAGCGCAAGCAGCGCCGAAGAAATACTCGCTTATGGTTTTGGCAAGACGGCGATGGTCCGCGCTGAAAACCTTGAGACCACGGCGCACGGGCAGCGTTTCAACCTGGTTCTGCCGGACGGGCGGGCCGGGGTCGAGACTGCGCTGCTCGGCCGCTACAATATTTCCAATCTGCTGGCGGTAGCGGCGGTATTGCACGATGCCGGAGTGGCGGTGGACGAGTTGGCCGGGCGTTTGGCAGGCCTGAAGTCACCGCCAGGCCGCTTGGAGCGTCTCGGCGGCGATGGCGAACCGTTGGTGATCGTCGATTATGCCCATACGCCGGATGCGCTGGAGAATGTCTTGCTGACCTTGCGCGATGTGGCAACGGCGCGCGGCGGTGAACTGTTCGTCGTTTTCGGCTGCGGTGGCGACCGCGACAAGGGCAAACGGCCGCAAATGGGCGAAGTGGCCAGCCGCCTGGCTGATCGCGTCGTGTTGACGAGCGACAATCCGCGCCGTGAAGATCCGGCGCAAATCATCGCCGAAATCAAGGCGGGTGCAATTCGGGCCGAATCCGAGGTCGACCGCGCGACGGCGATCGCTCGCGCCATCGATTCGGCTGCGGAGAGCGATGTTGTCCTGCTGGCTGGCAAGGGCCACGAGGCCTATCAGGAAGCGAACGGCGTGCGCACGCCATTCTCCGATTTCAGCCAGGCGCGCGCCGCGCTCGAAGCGCGGCGTCGTGCGCGGCGGGAGGTCGCCTGATGAACTGGTTGCTGTCCGACATTCTGCGCACTACCGGCGGGCGCTTGATTGGTGCTGACCGCGCAATAGCCGGGGTGTCGACCGATACCCGGGCCATCGCGCCGGGGCAATTGTTCGTCGCCCTGCGCGGCGAGCGATTCGATGCGCACGATTTCCTTGTCCAGGCGGCCGCGGCGGGCGCTGCGGCCCTTCTGGTCAGCGACGAGGCAGGCATTCCGGCAGGCGTGCCGGCACTCGTCGTCGACGACACGCGACTTGCCCTGGGCAAACTGGCCGCCGCCTGGCGCGCGCGCTTCGCCATTCCGGTGATTGCGGTGACCGGTTCGAACGGCAAGACGACGACCAAGGAAATGATCGCCGCCATCCTCAAGGCGCAGTTCGGCGACGCCGTGCTGGCGACGCGCGGCAACCTGAACAACGACATCGGCCTGCCGCTGACGCTGCTCGGGCTGGACGAGACGCATCGCGCCGCGGTGATCGAGATGGGCATGAACCACCCCGGGGAAATCGCTTATCTGGCGCCGCTCGGGGCGCCGACCGTGGCGGTGGTGACCAACGCCCAGCGCGCCCATCTCGAAGGGATGGGCGATATGGATGAAGTGGCGCACGAAAAGGGTGGCATCTTCAGTGGTCTTGCCGCGGACGGCGTCGCCGTGATTAACGCTGACGACCGCTATGCCGCAGTCTGGCGGCAGATGGCTGGCCATCACTTGGTGCGCAGCTTCGGGATCGAGCACGCTGCCGATGTGCGGGCCGCCGTTCATCAGCACGGCCTGGAAACTCTGCTCGCACTGACGGCGCCGGAGGGCAACTCGGAATTCCGCTTGCCGGTACCGGGACGTCACAACGCCCGCAATGCGGTTGCCGCTGCCGCCGCCTGCCTCGCCGCCGGTCTCCCGCTGGCGGCGGTGGTCGCCGGACTGGAGCGCTTTTCCGGGGTCAAGGGGCGGCTGCAGGTGCGTGTCGGCCGCAATGGCGCGGTGGTGCTCGATGATACCTACAACGCCAATCCGGATTCGGTGCGCGCCGGGATCGAGGTGCTTGCCGCGACCATCGGCCGCAAGATCCTGGTGCTCGGCGACATGGGCGAAATCGGCGAGGCCAGCGGCCAGTATCACGACGAGATCGGCGGCTATGCCAAGAGCCAGGGCATCGACCTGCTCTTCGGCATGGGCGAAGCCTGTCAGCAGGCGGTGCGCAATTTCGGCGAGGGCGGGCGGCATTTTACCGACATCGAAAAACTGATCGTTGCGGTCGACAAGGAATTGGGGCCGGAAATCACGGTGCTGATAAAGGGTTCGCGCTTCATGAAAATGGAGCGGGTGGCCGATGCCATCGCTTCCGGGGAGAAAATCTGATGCTGCTGGCGCTGACCCAATGGCTCGCCCAGGACGTTCGCTTCTTCAACGTCTTCAACTACATCACGCTGCGCACCGTGCTGGCGGCGCTGACCGCGCTGCTGATCTCGTTCGCCGCCGGGCCGCGCGTCATCCGCTGGCTGGCCGAAAAGAAGATCGGGCAGGCGGTACGCAACGACGGACCGCAGAGCCATCTGGTCAAATCCGGGACGCCGACCATGGGCGGCGTGCTGATCCTGATAGCGATCGGACTCACGACCTTGCTGTGGGGCGACCTGACCAACAAGTACGTATGGACGGTACTGGTCGTGACGCTTGGCTTCGGCATTGTCGGCTGGTACGACGACTGGAAGAAGGTGGTCTACCGTGATCCGAAGGGCTTGTCGGCGCGCTGGAAATACTTCTGGCAGTCACTGCTCGGCATCGGCGCCGCGCTGTTTCTAGCCTTTTCGGCAAGTTCGCCGGCGCAGACCGAACTGATCGTGCCCTTCTTCAAGAGTGTCGCCTACCCGCTCGGCGTCGTCGGCTTCATCACGCTGACCTATTTCGTCATCGTCGGCACCAGCAACGCCGTCAACCTGACCGATGGCCTCGACGGGCTGGCGATCATGCCGACCGTAATGATCGCCGGGGCCTTCGTGCTGTTCGCCTACGTGACCGGTCACGCGGTCTACGCCAAATACTTGCTGATTCCCTACGTGCCGGGAGCCGGCGAGCTGTGTATTTTCCTCGGCGCGATCGCCGGGGCCGGGCTCGGCTTCCTGTGGTTCAACGCCTATCCGGCCGAGGTGTTCATGGGCGATGTCGGCGCGCTGGCGCTGGGTGCCGCGATCGGCACCGTCGCCGTGATCATCCGCCAGGAAATCGTGCTGGTCATCATGGGCGGCGTCTTCGTCGTTGAAACGCTGTCGGTGATGCTGCAGGTCTCGTACTTCAAATACACCAAGAAAAAATACGGCGAGGGCCGGCGCATCCTGCGCATGGCGCCGCTGCACCACCATTTCGAACAAACCGGCTGGAAAGAGACGCAGGTCGTCGTCCGCTTCTGGATCATCACCATCATGCTCGTGCTGATCGGGCTTTCAACCTTGAAACTGCGCTAAGAATGGAACTCAGGGGCAAACGCGTTGTGGTCGTCGGACTCGGGGAGTCCGGACTGGCGATGGCCAAGTGGCTGCATCGTCAGGGCGCGGTCGTTCGCGTCGCCGACTCGCGCAACGATCCGCCGAACTGCGATACGTTGGCCCGTGTCGCGCCGGATGCCGAGTTGATCGCTGGTCCGTTCGTGGCGGCAACTTTCGCTGGCGTCGATCTGGTCGCGCTGTCGCCCGGGGTGCCCAAGGCGACTCCCGAAATCGTTGCGGTCGACGCGCCAATCGTCTCGGAAATCGAACTGTTCGCTGCCGGCGTGCGCGAGCAAGCACCGGGCTCGCAGATCATCGCCATCACCGGCAGCAACGGCAAGACGACGACGACGGCGCTGACCGCCCACCTGCTGAACGCAGCCGGTGTGGCGGCTGTCGCCTGCGGCAATATTTCGCCGTCGGCGCTCGACGCGCTGATGGATGCGCTGGACGCCGGCCGGCTGCCGCAGGTCTGGGTCGTCGAATTGTCCAGCTTCCAGTTGGAAACCACCTATCACCTTGATGCCGAGGCGGCGACCGTGCTCAACGTGTCGGAAGATCATCTCGACCGCTATGCCGGCAGTCTGGCCGATTACGCCGCCGCCAAGTCGCGCGTCTTCCAGGGCAAGGGCGTCATGGTGCTCAACCGCGACGACGACTGGTCGATGGCCAACGGGTGCTGCGGACGCAGGATGGTGACCTTCGGCCTCGACCCGGCACCGCGCGCCGCAGATTTCGGACTGAACGACGGCGCCATCCGCAAAGGCAAGGAAACGATCGTTGCGGTCGCCGCGCTGAAGGTTTCCGGTTTGCACAATGTGGCCAACGCCATGGCGGCCCTGGCCCTGTGCGACGCGGTCGGTGTCGCGTCGTCCCGCCTGGTCGCGCCGCTAAAGGCCTTCGCCGGACTGCCGCATCGGGTCGAAACGGTCGTCGAAATTGCCGGCGTCGCCTATATCGACGATTCCAAGGGTACCAATGTCGGCGCCACGCTGGCAGCGATCGAGGGCATGGGACGAAAGGTCGCAATCATCCTCGGTGGCGACGGCAAGGGGCAGGATTTCTCGCCGCTCAAGCCGGCGCTGGAGAAGCATGGCCGCGCCGTGGCGCTGATCGGACGTGATGCCGGCGCCATCGAAGCGGCGATTACCGGTTGCGGCTTGCCCCTGCAGCATTGCGACGACATGAACACGGCGGTGCGCTGGCTGTCCGGGCAGGCTCGCGAAGGTGACTGCGTGCTGCTCTCGCCGGCCTGCGCCAGCTTCGACATGTACCGCAACTACGGCGAACGCGCCGCAGTGTTCGTTGCTGCGGTGAAGGGATTGTCATCATGATGATCAATACCCTCGATTCGCCGCGGCGCCAGTTGCCGGAAATCGACTACATGCTGTTGTGGAGCGTCCTGCTGTTGCTGTTCGCAGGCATGGTCATGGTCTATTCGGCGTCGATCGCCATCGCCGAAGCGGGGCGCGGAACCGGCCATCAGCCAACCTACTACCTGGTGCGCCATGGAATATTTCTGGTGCTCAGCATGGGCGCGGCCGCGATCGCCTTCCAGGTACCGTTGAACGTGTGGCAGCGCTATGCGCCGATCCTGTTCATGATCGGTGTCGCGCTGCTTGCCATCGTGCTGATTCCCGGGGTCGGGCGCGACGTCAACGGTGCCCGCCGCTGGTTACCGCTGGGCATCATCAACCTGCAGCCGTCCGAATTGATGAAGCTGTTTGCCGTGCTATACGCCGCGGATTACACCGTGCGCAAAATCAATGTCATGCACGATCTCAAGCAGGCCTTTCTGCCAATGTTCGGCGCCATGGCCGTGGTTGGCATGCTGCTGCTCAAAGAGCCGGATTTCGGCGCTTTCGTCGTCATCATCTCGATCGCCATGGGCATCCTCTTCCTGGGCGGCCTCAAGGCACGGCTGTTTATCTTGCTGATTATCGGTTTGCTGATTGCCTTCGCGCTGCTCATCATCGTCTCTCCTTATCGACGCGATCGAATCTTCGGCTTCATGGATCCGTGGGCCGATGCTTTCGGGCGCGGCTATCAACTCTCGCATTCGTTGATCGCTTTCGGGCGCGGCGAACTGTTCGGCGTCGGTCTCGGCGCTAGCGTCGAAAAGCTGTTCTATCTGCCGGAGGCCCATACCGATTTCCTGCTTGCAGTGATTGCCGAGGAACTCGGCTTTTTCGGTGTGCTGGCCGTGATCGCCCTGTTCGCGCTGGTCGTCCAGCGCGCCTTCGCCATCGGCCGCCAGTCGGTGCAGCTCGATCGCCTCTACCCGGCCTTGGTCGCCATGGGTATCGGCATCTGGATCGGCGTCCAGTCCTTCATCAACATGGGCGTCAACATGGGCCTGCTGCCAACCAAGGGCCTGACCCTGCCACTGATGAGCTTCGGCGGCTCGGGGATCATGGCCAACTGCATCGCACTGGCCATCCTGCTGCGCGTGGATTGGGAGAATAGACAGTTGATGAGAGGCGGCAAATTATGAGCCGCACCTTCCTCGTCATGGCTGGCGGCACCGGCGGGCATATTTTCCCGGCGCTGGCGGTTGCCGAGAAGATGCGCGAGCGCGGCTGGCGGGTTTGCTGGCTGGGCAATCCGGACGGCATGGAAGCGCGCATCGTGCCACAGCGCGGCTTCGAAATGGTCTGGGTCAGGTTCGGTGCACTGCGCGGCAAGGGATTGCTGCGCAAACTGCTGCTGCCGCTCAATCTGTTGCGCGGCTTCTGGCAGGCGCAAAAAGCGATCCGCCAGGTGCAGCCCAATGTCGTCATTGGCATGGGCGGCTACATCACTTTCCCGGGCGGCATGATGGCTGCGTTGCTCGGCAAGCCGCTGGTCGTTCATGAGCAGAATTCGGTTGCCGGGTTGGCCAACCGCGTTCTTGTCGGCGTCGCCGACCAGGTCCTGACCGGCTTCCCCGATGTCTTCAGAAAGGGGCGGTGGGTCGGCAACCCGGTGCGTCCGGAAATCGCCGCCATCGCCCCGCCGGGTGAACGCTTTGCCGGGCGTAGCGGTGCCTTGCGCCTGCTCGTCATCGGCGGCAGCCTTGGCGCCCAGGCGCTCAACGAAATGGTGCCGCAGGGCATGGCACTGCTCGGCGAAAACGAACTGCCGCAGATCGTCCACCAGGCCGGCGAGAAACATATCGAAGCCTTGCGGGCGAATTACGCGGCGGTCGGCGTCCCGGCCCATTGTGTGCCATTCATCGAGGACATGGCCGGCGCCTACGCCTGGGCCGACCTGGTGATCTGCCGTTCCGGCGCGCTGACCGTGGCCGAATTGGCGGCGGCCGGGGTGGCGAGCATTCTGGTGCCGTTCCCCCATGCGGTTGACGATCACCAGACGTTCAATGCCCGGTTCCTGGTCAATGTCGGCGGCGCTTTCCTGTTGCCGCAAAACGAGATGACGCCGGACGCCATTGCGCTGATCCGCAATTACAGTCGCGGTCAACTGCTGGAAATGGCCGAAAAGGCGCGCAGCCTGGCCCGGCCTGATGCCACCGAAGAAGTGGCGAACGTCTGCGCGGAGATTGCGAAATGAAACACAAGGTCAAACACATCCACTTCGTCGGCGTCGGCGGCTCGGGCATGAGCGGCATCGCCGAGGTTCTGGCGCACCTGGGCTACACGGTCAGCGGCTCCGATCTGGCGGCGAGCGCGACGACGCGCCGCCTCGAAGACGAGGGCGTCCGCGTCGTCATCGGTCACGCCGCGGAAAATACTGCTGGTGCCGATGCCGTGGTCGTCTCGACGGCGGTCAGGGAAGATAACCCGGAAGTGGTCGCCGCCCGCGAGCGGCATATCCCGGTCGTGCCGCGCGCCCAGATGCTGGCCGAACTGATGCGCCTCAAGCGCGGCATCGCCATTGCCGGCACGCACGGCAAGACGACGACGACCAGCCTGGTGACCAGCATCCTGGCCGAAGGCGGCATCGATCCGACCTTCGTCATCGGCGGCCGTCTCAACGCGGCCGGTGCCAACGCCCGCCTCGGCAGTGGCGATTTCCTGGTGGCCGAGGCCGACGAGTCCGATGCCTCCTTCCTCTTCCTGTCGCCGGTCATCTCGGTGGTCACCAACATCGACGCCGACCACATGGAAACCTACGGCCACGACTTCGAGCGCCTGAAAGGCGCCTTCGTCGATTTCCTCAGCCGCCTGCCGTTCTACGGCGTCGCCGTGCTCTGCGCCGACGACCCGAACGTGCGCGCCATCATGCCGCAGGTCGCCAAGCAGATCGTCACCTACGGCCTGACGCCGGGCTGCAATTTCTACGCCGAGAATATCGTCGCCGTCGACGGCCAGATGCGCTTCGACTGCGTGCGCGTCAATGGCACGACCAGCCGCCTGGCGATCACGCTGAACCCACCGGGCCTGCACAACGTGTTGAATGCGCTGGCGGCCATTGCTGTGGCGACCGAATTGCAGGTCGCCGATGCCGCC